>JAGOBQ010000641.1 GCA_017999215.1 Thermoanaerobaculia bacterium | reverse complement strand
GGAGGAGCGGTGAAGGGACGGGCGCCTCCCGCGGGACGAGGCGCCACGGCCGAGAGCGAGGCTGAAGGCGAAGCTGGCGGGCGGTCTCATCGGGACACCTCCAAGGTGGTAGCGACCGAGCGGTTAGTAGCGGCGGCGAGGGCCGGCAGGAGGAGGGCCGCGGCGAGGAGGAGACGGGGCGCGAGCCTCATGACGGCGCCTCGGCTGACGGCGCGAGCGGGTCGATACGCGGGCGCGAGCGGAGGAGCCGCGACGTCTCCCGGTGCGCCTCGACGTAAGCCGCCTCAAGGCGCCGAAGCTCCCGGACGCTTCGCCCGCTCGCCCAGGCGCGGAGGGCCGCGTCCTCTTTCGCCCAGGCCGCGGCGATCTCCGGGTCCGTCAGGACGCGATCGCGGGTCGTCACGGCCGCACCGCGAAGGACGCCAAGGGCGCCAAGGGCGCCAAGGATTCCGTCCCCGAGAGGTTGGCGTCCTTCGGTTTCTGGTCAAGGACGCCAAAGGCGCTGGCACCGATTTCTTGGCGTTCTTGGCGTTCTTGGCGCTCTTCACCGGGAGGGAGGGCGAGAGTCCAGACCCGCCGGGAACGCCCGTTCGGGCCGAGGAAGACCTCGGGACGGGCGACGATGCCGAGCTTCGTCCGGGCACGATCGAGGGTCCGGGAGGTGATCCCGTGGGCCTCGCGAGCCTCTTCCTCGACGTCCTTTGACGGCCTCGGCCCGTCCGCGAGGGCCTGACGGAGGAAGACCTCGGCCTCCCCGGCCGCAGAGTCCGCCGCGGCGCCCTTGCCGCGCTCGTCCATCGCCTTGACGAGATCCTCGGCCGTCAGCTCGGAGGGCCGCGGCTCCCAGGTGATGAAGGGCCGTTGCCGCTCGTCCGTCGAGACGGAGAAGACCCAGGAGGCGGCCTCGGCCGCGAGGTTAGATTTCGAGACGGCGACGACGCGACGGGCGCGATCGTCCGGGTGACGGCCGAGGAGGAGCGCACCTCGGGCAACGCCGATAAAGGCGATGCTCCCGCCGCCGCGGTAGAGGGCCGCCCTCGCCTCGGCCTTCGAGAGGTGCCGGACGGCGAGGACGCAAGCGCCCGTCTCGCCCGCCATCGCGACGAGCGGCGTGAGGGCCTGACGTACCTCGGCGTCTTTGTGAGTGTCGCAACCGCCCAGGTATGAGGTCAGTGGGTCGACGATGACGACGCGAGCGCCGACGCCGCGGACGAGATCCGCGAGTGCGGCCGAGTCCTTCGTCAGAGACGGGAAGCCGTCCTTCTTGCCGCGGCGCGTTCCGGTCATGACGTGGACGAGCGCCGGGTCTCCGCCGGCCGCCGTGAAGCGCGGTTTGATGGTGTCCGCGACGCCGTCCTCTGCCGCGAGGATGACGACGGAGGCGGCCTCCGATCCGGAGTAGAAGCCGGGCAGCGGACGGCCCGTCGTCACGCGAGCGGCGAGGTCGATCGTGAAGAGGCTCTTCCCGTCGCCCGGGTCGCCGTCAAGGAGGTTGAACTTCCCGAAGGCGAGGCGGCCCGGCCAGAGCCAGGAGATCGGTTCCTCGACGACATCGGCGAGGTTCGTGACTACGGCCGACGGACGCTCGTCCTTCCCGTCTCCGATCGGAGCCGGCACGTCGTCCTCAGTCTTTCGGCGCGGCAGAGAGTCAGCCATTCCGGGCCTCCTGTTCGGCGACCTCGGCCGCGTCCTTCGCGCCGTCGAGTCGGATTCGGGTAACGCGAGAGGCGCCCGCTCTCCAGGCCGCGTCAGCGGCGCGAGCCGCGCCCTCCTCGCCCGCCTTGTCGCCATCGAGGGCGAGCCGGACCCATCGGCCGCGGACGAGCGGCGCGAACGTGAGGACGACGGCCTCGGCGATCCCGGCGCCGATACAGCCGAGAGCCCAGGTCGGAACCTCCTCGCCGTCGAGGGCCGCGACGTCGAGGGAGTGAGTCCAGGCGAGGAAGTCGGGCCCGCCCTCGCAGAAGAGGAGGGCGTCTCCGGCGAAGTCGCCCGCGAGCTGCGCCGCTTCGGGCCGCATGATCGCGACGCCCTTCGTCGTCCCGCCCGTGAGGGAGACAGTCTTCTTCTCGTCGGGCGGAGGGCCGTCGCCCACGAAGCGAAGGGAGATGTTCCCGACCTTCCCGTCGGGCCGCCGTGCGGCGAAGGCGACGCGGTATCCCTGCCGGGCGCGTCGCGCGAGGTCAGGATCGGTAGCAGCGCCCGGCACGTTGAATCTGACGACGTCCGGGAACGGGCCGTGCCAGAGGCCCCGGCCGGTCAGGTAAGACTCGCCGCGCTCGTCCTGGGCCGGGAGCGTCTCCCAGAGGGCGGAGACGTCCTCGGCCTGACGGAGCTTCCGGACCGGCTCCGGTCGCGGGCGCGGCGCTTCGGCGAAGTCGCCTCCGAGGATGTCGGAGAGCCGCTCGGCCGCCTCGCGGAAGCCGAGGCCGTACTTCTCGGCGACGAGGTCGATAGCTGACCAGCTCTTCCCCTCATAGTGGCAGCGGGCGCGGCCGTCGGCGTAGCTCACAGGGAAGCCGGTAGCGCCGCATCCGAACGGGCAGCGGGCGCGGCCTCGGTCCGGCTTCGCCCAGCGGCCCAGCTCGGAGCCGATCGCCGAGAGCACGTCGCCCATGTGGCCGGAGGCGGAGGAGCGGAGGGAGTCGAGGTCGATCCTCATCTCCGCGCCTCCCAGCTCTCCGACGCCGCGAGATTCGAGGCGCCTCCCAGGAGGCCGGCGACGTCGTCCAGGGCGAGGACCTCGGCAAGGCGGCGGGCCTCGGCGACGA
>JAGOBQ010000640.1 GCA_017999215.1 Thermoanaerobaculia bacterium | reverse complement strand
CCCCCCCCTCGCCCGATGCGGTCGGACGGAGCCCGACGGGACGACGTTCGGCTACGCCGCGCGGACCCACCGCGACGGTCCCGGCGGCGCCTCGGCCCGAACGACGCACCTCGATGTCGCGAACGAGGACTGGAGGCTCACGGAGCTCGGCGGGAACCTCCACCTCCGGGCGAGCGACAGGGTCGACGGCGTCGAGGAGACGCTCACGCTGATCCTCACCCCCGAGAAGCCGCCCGTCCTGCACGGCGAGAACGGCCTCTCGAGAAAGGCCCCCGAACCCGACGCCGTCAGCCGCTACGTCAGCTTCACGCGCCTGGGCGCGGAGGGGTGGGCGACGCGCGGAAGCGACGCCCGCTCCGTGACCGGGAGCGCCTGGATGGATCACGAGTGGGGCTCGGGAGCGATCGGGAAGGGGACTCGGGGGTGGGACTGGTTCTCCCTCCAGCTCGAGGACGGGCGCGACCTGATGCTCTATCTCCTCCGCGGCGAGGACGGCGTACGGACGCTCCAGTCGTCGGGCACGCTCGTCGAGAAGGACGGCCGCGCGACGCCCCTCGCCCCCTCGGACTTCTCCGTCGAGGTGACGGCGCGCTGGACGAGCCCCCGCTCGAAGGGGACCTACCCGGCGCGGTGGCTCCTGCGCGTTCCGAAGGCGAACCTCGTTCTCGAGGTCGTCCCGCTCCTCGCCGACCAGGAGCTCGTCACCGACCGCTCGACCCGCGTCACCTACTGGGAAGGCGCCTGCGATGTCCGCGCCCCCGGCTCCGGCCGCCCCCTCGGCCGCGCTTACGTCGAGCTGACCGGCTACGCCGGGAAGGGCGCCCTCGGCCTCTTCTGACGGTCCTCGAAGCCCCGCAGCGGGGGCCGCAGCGGGGGCCGTGTCTGCACTAGTGTATTGTTCTTCGAACAATACATGAGTGCAGACACGGCCCCATGCCTGTGCGGCCGCGGGTTCGGGGTCCCGGCGGTCGGCCGGGGGTCAGAAGCCGAGGTTCTTGGCGATGTCGAAGGCGAGGACGGAGACCATCAGGAGGACGAGGAAGACGAAGCCCACCTGGAGGAGCCGCTCCTTGAACTTCAGGGAGAAGTCGCGGCGGAAGATCCCCTCGAAGGTCAGGACCATGAGCTGGCCTCCGTCGAGGAGGGGGATCGGGAGGAGGTTCAGGAGGCCCAGCTGGAGCGAGAGGAGGCCCATGAACCCGAGGAGCGCCGCCCACCCGGTGCGGACCGCCTCTCCCGAGAACTTCGCGATGTCGACCGGACCGGAGAGCTGGCGAATCGAGCCCGATCCCGAGACCATCCGCTTGATCGTCTGACCGACCGCCGTGGTCTGGCGCAGGTTCTCCTTCCAGGAGGCGCCGATCGCCGCGAGGAACGGCATCTTCCGCTCGACGAGCTCGTACTTCGGCGTGAAGCCGATCCTCCACGACCCGCCCTCGAGCCGCGGGGTGACGTCCAGGGCGACGCGCTTCCCGTTCCGGTCGACCTCGAAGGCGATCGGCCGGGGCTTGCCTTCCTCGAACGCGGCGGACGCCTCGCGGACGCGCCGCACGACCTCGAAGTAGCCGTCGATGGCGACGCCCCCGATCGAGACGATCCGGTCGCCGACCTGGAGCCCCGCCTTCTCCCCGGGGTACCCCTTCACGAGGTTCCCGATGATCGGCGCGAGCCAGGGGTTCAGCCCGGTGTAGCCGATGTCGTACTTCGTCTGCGGCTCGGGGCGGATGACGACGGAGACGGACTCCCCGCCCCTCTCGAGGACGACGGGGATCTCCGCCCGCGGCGCCAGGCCGAGGTGCGTCTCCACCTCGCGCCAGGTCGTGACCGGCTTGCCGGAGAGCGTGACGACGACGTCGTCGACCTTCACGCCCGCCTTCTCGGCCGGGCTCCCCGCGTCGACGTGCTTCACGACCGGCCTCTCGTCGGCGTACTTCGGCACCGTCACGCCGATCGTGAACGCCCCCGCCGTCAGGAGGAGAGCGAGGACGAGGTTCACCGCGGGCCCCGCGAGGAGGACGAGGAAGCGCTGCCAGCGCGTGCCGCGGAGCCCCTGGTCCGCGCCGGCCTCCACGACGTCGCTCTCGTCGGGGCCGAGGCCGATGATCTTCACGTACCCGCCGAGCGGGACGAGGGAGACCCGGTAGTCCGTCCCGTTCCTCTTCCAGCCGAAGAGGCGCTTCCCGAAGCCGATCGAGAAGACCTCGACCGGGAACTTGAAGAGCCGCGCCACGAGGAAATGCCCGAACTCGTGGAAGAAGATGAGGAACGACAGGACGAAGACGAAGGCGAGGATGTTCGTGGAGATCTGCATCGGACCCTTTGCTTACGCCGAAGCCGGCGCGACGGTTCTCGGGAAAGCAAGCGGCGCGCCGGAGGCCACGAGGTCGGCCGCCCGGCGCCGGGCCTCCCGGTCGGCCTCGAGGACGGCTTCGAGGGTCGAGGCCGGGGAGACCGGGTGTTCGGCGAGGACCCGCTCCACGACGGGAACGAGCGAACGGTACGGGATCTTCCCGTCCAGGAACGCCGCGACGGCGACCTCGTTGGCGGCGTTCAGGACGGCGGGAGCCGTCCCGCCCGCCCGCAGCGCCGCGTAGGCGAGCGGGACGGCCGGGTAGCGGCGCGTATCGAGCGGCTCGAGCTGGAGCGTCCCGAGGGACGCGAGGTCGAGCTTCGGCATCGGCGTCGGGACGCGCTCGGGATGCGTGAGCGCGTAGAGGATCGGGAAGCGCATGTCGTTCGGCGAGATCTGCGCGATGACCGAGCCGTCGATCC
>JAGOBQ010000639.1 GCA_017999215.1 Thermoanaerobaculia bacterium | reverse complement strand
CCGCTGGGCCGCCCGCGCCCGCTCCGAGCCCGAAACCCTCTGGCGCCCGGAATAAGCGGGGGGGGTCAGGTCTACCATCTACACTATACTGTCGGCATGAGCCGCCCCCTTCGCCTCGACCACGCCGGCGCCCTCTGGCACGTCACCTCCCGCGGCAACGAGCGCCGCGAGGTCTTCCGCGACGATGCCGACCGGCGCGAGCTGCTGCGCGTCCTCGGCCGGGTCGTCGACCTCTTCGGCTGGCAGCTCCACGCCTGGGTCCTGATGGGGAACCACTACCACCTCCTCCTCGGGACGCCGGAGGCGACGCTCTCGCGCGGGATGCGCCAGCTCAACGGCGACTACGCCGGCCACTTCAACCGGCGGCACGGGCGGGACGGGCACGTCTTCCAGGGGCGATTCAAGGCGATCCTCGTCCAGCGCGAGGCGCACCTCCTCGAGGTGGCGCGGTACATCGTCCTGAATCCCGTCCGCGCCGGCCTCGCCGCCTCGGCGGCCGAGTGGCCGTGGAGCAGCTTTCACGCGACCGCGGGCCTCGAGCCGGCGCCCGAGTGGCTCGACACTTCGTTCCTCCTCGACTACTTCGGCTCCCGGCGCGGCCCGGCCACCGCGAAGTACCGCGAGTTCGTCGAGGCGGGGACGGGCGGTTCGTACGACCCCTGGAGCCAGGTCGTCGGGCAGATCTACCTCGGCAGCGCCTCGTGGGCCGAGTCGGCGCGCGCGGGGCAGGCCGTCTCCGGAAAGGGGCGCGAGGTGCCGCGGCGGCAGCGCGAGCCGGTGACGCCGAAGCCCGAGGCGGTCGTCGCCCGCTTCGAGGAGGCGTTCGGCCTCGGCCTCGAGGAGCTCCGCCAGCGGCCGCGCCTCCTCTCGCGCGAGCGCGCTCTGCTGGCCGCGGCCCTCCGGCGCCACGCGCGCGCCACGCTCCCGGTCATCGCGGAGACGTTCGGGGTCGAGCTCTCGCGCGCGTCGATGCTCGCGCGGCGCGACGGCCTCGACGGGGCCACCCGCGAGCAGCGCCGAAAGGTCGCGGCCTTCGAGAAGCTCCTCGCCGAGCGGTGAAGCCGAGCCCGGACCGCGCGCATCGGGGCGCCGCGCCCGCGGCGCCCGCGACGGCTTCTTCGGCGCGTAGACTGTAGAGTGTAGACCAGACCCCTCGCGTCAGAGGCGTTCGAGGAGGCGCGCGGGGAGGTAGGACCTGAGGTCGGCTCGGTCGGGGCCGAGGTGGGCGTGGATCTCGAAGACGGCGAGCGACGCCTTCTTCATTGGCACCTCCGTCTCCTTCCGGCCCGAGACGAGGCGGCCGAAGAGGCGTCCGAGGTGCGGCTCGTGCCCCACGACGAGGACCGTCCTCCAATCCGACGCGGCGAGCTCCTCGAGGAGGAGCTCCGGGTCGGAGCCCGGCAGGAGCGACTCGGTCACGACGGGCTCGCCCTTGAATCGGCAGGCGGACGTCACCGCCTCGGCCGTCTGCCGCGCCCGCAGCAGGGGCGACACGAGCACCGCGTCGAAGGCCGGCTCCATCCGTGCGATCGCGCGGGCGACCGCCTTCATCCTCTTCTGCCCCGCGTCGGTGAGAGCCCGATCGGCGTCGAGCCCGCTCGGGGAGAGGGCCTCCGCCTCGGCGTGACGCAGCAGATAGAGGAGCATGGGAAAACGCTATCACACGCTCCGAGCGGCACCGGCCCCCTTCGGTGCAGAATCGCTCCCCCGGGACGCCCCTTGGGGTCAGGTCTACCATCTACACTCTGCGGCGTCCCTTCGCCGCACCGAACCGAGGAAGAGATGCCGAACAAGAGCCACTACACCGTCGCCATCATCGGCTCGGGCCCCGCGGGCCTGACCGCCGCCATCTACGCCTCCCGCGCGAGCCTCGAGCCGGTCGTCTTCGAGGGGGTCCAGCCCGGCGGCCAGCTCACCACGACGACCGAGGTGGAGAACTACCCGGGGTTCGAGAACGGCATCCAGGGCCCGGAGCTGATGGACGTCACGCGCAAGCAGGCCGTCCGCTTCGGCACCGAGATCGCGAGCGACACCGTCGTCGACGCCGACCTCTCCGCCCGCCCCTTCACGCTCGTCCTCGAGAGCGGCGCGAAGGTCACGTGCGACGCTCTCATCGTCGCTTCCGGCGCCTCGGCCAAGTACCTCGGCCTCCCGAGCGAGAAGAAGCTCATGGGGCACGGCGTCTCGGCCTGCGCCACGTGCGACGGCTTCTTCTTCCGCGGCAAGGAGGTCGCGATCGTCGGCGGCGGCGACACCGCGATGGAAGAGGCGAACTTCCTCACGAAGTTCGCGACGAAGGTCTGGCTCGTCCACCGGCGCCGCGAGTTCCGCGCCTCGAAGATCATGGCCCAGCGCACGCTCGACAACCCGAAGATCGAGGTCGTCTGGGACTCGACCATCACCGAGATCCTCGGCGAGCCCGAGACGGGCGTCCGCGGCATCCGCGTGAAGAACGTGAAGACGAACGAGGAGCGCGTCATCCCCGTCCAGGGCTACTTCTCGGCGATCGGCCACGAGCCGAACACGAAGATCTTCCGCGGCAAGCTCGACATGGACGAAGTGGGCTACCTGAAGATCCAGCACCCGACGACGTACACCTCCGTCGAGGGAGTCTTCGCCGCCGGCGACGTCGCCGACCACATCTACCGCCAGGCGATCAGCGCGGCGGGAGAGGGCTGCAAGGCCGCCATCGACGCCGAGCGCTGGCTGGCCGGGAAGTAGGGCTCTCCTCCCCGGGGGTCTGGTCTACACTCTACACTCTGCTCGCGAGCAG
>JAGOBQ010000638.1 GCA_017999215.1 Thermoanaerobaculia bacterium | reverse complement strand
CGTCCCGATGACGCACGGCGTCGACTTCGCCCCGCAGAACGCGAAGCGGAACGCGAAGGCCGCCGGGGTGATGGGGCTCACCGCCGAGTACCTCGGCCGCCTCCACGGGATCACGCGCGCGCAGCAGGACGCCTTCGCGCACCGCTCCCAGATGCGCGCCGCGCAGGCGACGGACTCGGGGGCCTTCCGCTCCGAGATCGTCCCGGTCGCCGGGCACGACGAGGACGGGGCGCTGAAGCTGTTCGACTTCGACGAGGTGATCCGCCCCGAGACGACGCTCGAGGGGCTCGCCGCCCTGAAGCCGGCCTTCGACCCGAAGAACGGGACGGTCACCGCCGGAAACTCCTCGGCGATCTCGGACGGCGCCTCCGCCCTCCTCGTCATGTCGGCCGAGAAGGCGAAGGAGCTCGGCAAGCAGCCGATGGCGAAGATCCGCTCGATGTCGGCCGCCGGCTGCGACCCGTCGATCATGGGCTACGGCCCGGTCCCGGCGGTGAAGAAGGCCTTCGCACGGATCGGGATGAAGGCGGGCGACGTCGACCTCTGGGAGCTGAACGAGGCCTTCGCGGCGCAGTCCCTCCCGGTCCTGAAGGACCTCGGCCTCATCGACGTGATGGACGAGAGAGTGAACGTGAACGGCGGCGCGATCGCGCTCGGGCACCCGCTCGGCTGCTCCGGCGCGCGCATCACGACGACGCTCCTCCACGCCATGAAGGCGAAGGGGGCGGCGACCGGGGTCGCGACGATGTGCATCGGCTTCGGCCAGGGCGTCGCGACGGTCTTCGAGAAGGTCTGACGCGGACGCCTGCTTGGCGAAGTCTCCGGACGGGTCCGTGCGGATCGCCGGAGCGAAGGACGACGCCCCGCCGCGAGGCGGGGCGTCGAACGGCCGGGAGACCGGCGGACCAGCTGCGAGGATGCGGAATCAGCCGAGGTTCGCCGGGAACATCCTCCGGATGACCCAGAGCGCCGCGCCGGCGATCAGGACACCGGCGAGGCCGAGGCCGGTCGGGGAAAGGGCCGGCACAACGGCCTGAGCGCGGGCGGTGAAGCTCGTAGCGTCTCCGACGGTTCCGCCGGGCGCATCGGTGAGAGCGGTGGCCTCGTTCGTCCCGTCACCGTCGCCGTCGTAGTTCGCGGTCCCCTGGTTGCTCACGACCTGGCCGGCGGCCGCGGCCGAGATCCGGGCCGGGATCGTGATGACGACCGAGCCGCCCATGGGGATCGCCCCGTCCCAGGTAACGGGATTCACGCCCGAGCCGGAGACGGTCCCGGCGCTCGCCGTCGGGGTCAGGACCGTGAGGAGAGCGGGAAGGGTGTCGGTGAACTCGACGCCGGCGTTGTCGAGCTGGTCGGCCGTCCCCGAGTTCGTGAGGGTGATCGTGTAGACGACGGCAGAATCGATGACGAAGCTGCCGCTGACGACCTTTGTCGCGGTGATGACGGGCGCCGGCGCGGCGAGGACGACGAAGACGGTCGCGTCGCCGACGGCGCCTCCTGGCGCGTCGGTCGGGACCGAGGTCTCGTTCGAGCCGTTCCGGTCCGCGTCGACGAGGGCCGTCCCCTGCGCGGAAATGGTCTGCCCCGCCGTTCCGGCGGCGATCGAGCAGGGGATCGTGATCGCAACGGACTGGCCGGGGAGGAGCGTCCCGTCCCACGTGACGGGGTTCGCTGCGGCCGCCGAGACCGTCCCGCTCGTCGCGGTCGGGGTCCCGACGTTGAGGCCGGCGGGGAGGGTATCGGTGAACTCGAAGCCGGCGTTGTCGGGCTGGGTGCCTGTTCCGGTGTTCGTCAGCGTGACGGTGTAGACGACGGTCCCGCCGGCGATCTGGTCGCCTCCGGTGATCGCCTTCGTCGCGGTCAGCGCGGGAGCCACGGCGGGCGCGTCGCAGACCGCAGGGGTGATGACGAGCGAGAAGGCGCGCACGTTGCCGGTGTCGCTGCCGTAGAAATCCTGGGCCAGCAGGTTCCAGGTGCCGTTCGCGGTCTCACCGTCGAAGGCCGAGAGCGCGGCGTTCGGCTTGAAGGTGCCGGTGAAGGGGGCGTTCGCGCTGACGACGGACTGAATGTTCGGCCCGGCGCTCTCGTCGTCGAGGAGCGTCTGGCAGAAGTTGTTCCCGCTCCCGTCGGTGTTCGAGATCGCCAGCACGGTCGTCCCCGCGGGCGACTGGAGGGAGACCTGGAGATCGTTGACGAAGGTGTGGTCGATCCCGACGGTCGTCGAGCCGATCGCGGTCGAGCAGGTCGCCCCGTCGATCTGCAGGTCGAGGTCCCAGATGCCGCCTGTGACTCCGGACACGGCGAGCGGGACGGGGGTGAGGGCGCCGGGGTTGGCTCCATCGAGCCCAGTACCGTCCGGAATCGGGACGGCAGCGCCGGCGTAGCTGAAGGTCACGGGCGTTCCGGGCGAGCCGCAGCGGAAGGTGAAGGGGAAGGTCTTCGGGCTCGGGCCGCCGGTGTAGGTGACCGTGAGGCTGAAGGAGAGCGTCGCGCCGCAGGGTGTGGCCGCCCCGAGGCCGAAAACGAACGGGGAGAGGTTGTTCCCGGAGGCGGCGATGGCCAGGTCCGGGTAGGCCGAGGCCCCGTTCAAGATGACGACGCCGGGGGTGGACGAGGTGAGCGTCGCCGAGATCGCCGTGGCGCCCGCGCCGCCGCCGTTCGTCAGCGGGATCGAAAGGCTCCAGTCCTCCCCCGGTTCGACGTACGCATCACCGTCGCCTCCGACCTGGGTCGGAACCGCGGCGCCGGCCGTAAGGTTCGCCTGCGGTGGAGCG
>JAGOBQ010000637.1 GCA_017999215.1 Thermoanaerobaculia bacterium | reverse complement strand
CGGCCGGCCGTCGCGGAGGGCCTTCGCCGCCGCCTGCCAGAGGCTGGGGAGGGCGAGCGCGACGCGCCCGCCGCCGGCGGCCGCGCGCGCGAGGCTCGCGACGAGGGTCGCCGGGTCGGCGACGAGGCCGGCGACGTTGTGGAAGCAGAGGACGAGGTCGAAGCGCCCGAGGCGGCGCGGCAGCGGGTCGTGGAGGTCGTGCGCGACGAGCGCGAGCCGGTCGGCGAGGCCGGCCCGGACGGCCTTGCGGCGCGCGGCGGCGAGCATCCCGGGGGAGACGTCGGCGAGGACGGCGGTCGCGCGCGGGAGCTCGCGGAGGAGGTGGAGCGCCCAGCGTCCGGTGCCTCCGCCGGCGTCGAGGATGCGGACGCCCCCTCCGTCGCCGAGGCCGGGGAGGATCGTTCGCCGGAGGAGCTCCAGGAGGACCCGGTCGGAAAAGTCCCAGTAGGGGCGATCCGCCACACGGTCGTAGACGCGCGCGCGGCGGTCGAAGAAGGAGCGGACGGCGGCGCCCCGGCGCGCCGGGTCGAACGTCGGCCAGGGGGCGGCGGGAGCTTCTGCGCGAGGCATCGGAGCCGCGAGAATAGCGCCCGCCTCGGGAGGGACAAGCCGATGAAGAGAGTCCGGCCGTACGGCACGCACCCCGACGTCCCCGATCATCGCGACCTGCGCTGGGAGGCGCCTCGGCACGTGCGGCGCGCGCTCCCCGCGGCGGTCGACCTGCGGCCCGGCTGCCCGCCCGTCGAGGACCAGCGACCGCTCAACGCCTGCTCCGCCCACGCCATCGGCGCGGCCCTCTGGTTCGACGAGCGGCGCCAGGGAGAGGAGGCTCCGCTGCCGTCGCGGCTCTTCCTCTACTGGGTCGAGCGGGCGAAGGAGCACACGGTCGGGACGAACGCGCCCGTCTCGCTCCGCGACGGCTACCGGGCGGCGGCGCGGACGGGCGTCTGCTCCGAGAAGCTCTGGCCCTGGCGGCCCGGGAGGTTCGCGGAGAAGCCGGCGAGGCGATGCTTCACGGAGGCGCGGACGCGCCGGGCGGTGACGTACCACCGCGTCCCGCGCGAGCTCGACCACCTCCGGGGATGTCTCGCGCAGGGCTTCCCGTTCACGCTCGGGATCTCGGTGCACGAGCGCTTCGAGAGCCGCGCGGTGAGGGAGACGGGGCGGGTGCCGATGCCCGCACGGGGCGAGAGGACCCTCGGCGGGCACGCGGTCCTCGCCGTCGGCTACGACGCGCGGAGTCGCCGATTCCTCGTCCGGAACTCCTGGGGGAGGCGATGGGGGATGGCGGGGTACTTCACGCTGCCGTTCGACTACCTCCTCCACCCCGACCTCGCCTGGGACTTCTGGACCGTTCGCCGCGTTCTCTGAGCGGGTCGGACGCGCTACGATCCGTCGGCGCATGACGCTCTCCGCCAGCGAGAAGGTCGGTCCCTACGAGATCCTGGCCCGCATCGGCGCGGGAGGGATGGGCGAGGTCTGGCGGGCTCGCGACACCCGCCTCGGGCGCGACGTCGCCATCAAGATCCTGACGAAGACCGGCTCCTCGGACCTCGACCGGATCCGGCGGTTCGAGGTGGAGATGAAGGCGGTCGGGAGGCTCAGCCACCCGAACGTCCTCGCCGTCTACGACGTCGGGAGCCACGACGGCGTGCCGTACCTGGTCAGCGAGCTGCTCGAGGGGGAGACGCTCCGCGACCGCCTGGACCGCGGCGCGCTGCCGCCGAAAGCCGTCGCCACGACCGCCTGCGAGATCGCGCAGGGGCTCGCGGCGGCGCATGCCGCAGGGGTCATCCACCGCGACCTGAAGCCGGAGAACGTCTTCCTCACGCGCGACGGCCGCGTGAAGCTCCTCGACTTCGGCCTCGCGAAGCTCGTGGAGCCGGTCGCGCCGCTGTCGTTCGAGGGGCTCCCCGACGCCGAGACCGCCGAGCGGCTGACCGTCTCCGGGATCGTCGTCGGCACGGTGAGGTACATGTCGCCCGAGCAGGTCCGCGGCGCGCCGCTCGACCACCGCTCCGACATCTTCGCGTTCGGCGCGGTGCTGTTCGAGATGCTGACGGGGCAGGTCGCGTTCCGGAAGCCGTCGGCGATCGAGACGCTGAGCGCGACGCTTGCGGAGGACCCGATCGCGCGTCTCGAAGATCCCGGGACGATCCCCCCGGAGATCGAGCCGATCCTCCGGCGCTGCCTGGAGAAGAAGGCGGAAGACCGGTTCCAGTCCGCGGCCGACCTCGCCTTCCAGCTCCGGGAGTACGCCGAAGGCTTCACGCGGGCGTCGTCGGTCCGCCGGCGGTCGCTCCCGGCGAGGCGACGAAAGCTCGCGGTCCTCCTCCCGGCGGCGGTCGCCGCGCTCGTCCTGCTCGGGGGAGCGGCCCTCGCCTGGCGGGCGGGGCACGCGGCGGGAGGTCCGGGCGTGCCGGCCTACAAGCAGCTGACGTTCCGGAGGGGCCTCGTCCTCTCGGCCCGCTTCTCGCCGGACGGGAAGACGATCGTCTACGGCGCGGGGTGGGAGGGGGAGCCGTTCCGGCTCTACTCGATGCGGACGGAGAGCCCCGAGTCCCGGCCCCTCGACCTGCCGCCGGGCGACGTCCTCGCCGTCTCGTCGGCGGGCGAGCTCGCCGTCTCGCTCGACCGCCGCTTCATCTACGGCTTCTCCGCGCGGGGGACGCTCGCCCGCGTCCCGCTCGGCGGCGGGGCGCCGCGGAAGATCCTGACCGACGTGGAGGACGCGGACTTCTCGCCCGACGGCCAGGAGCTCGCGGTGAGCCGCGTCGTCGAGGGGCGGCG
>JAGOBQ010000636.1 GCA_017999215.1 Thermoanaerobaculia bacterium | reverse complement strand
CCGCGAGCGTCGCCGAGAAGGTCGACGGGGGCGAGGGGACGGCGGCGCGCGTCGCGAACGCCCCGGCCCGCTTCGAGGCGATCGACGACATCCTCGTCGGCGGGAACGAGTCGAAGGTCCTCCGGTGGCTCGTGCGGAACCGGCAGCGCTCGGGGATCCAGGCCCGCTACGAGGAGGCGACGGCGAAGGGAACGCCCCCCGCGCCCGAGACGCTCGGGCCGGCGCCGACCCCGGAGCCGAGGGAGTAGCCGTGGCCTTCCGCGTCCTCGTCGCCGGCGGGGCCGGCCTCGTCGGCTCGGCGGTCGCGAAACAGCTCCTCGAGGAAGGGGCGGAGGTCGCCGTCGTCGACGCCCTCGTCGCGGAGGGGGACGGCCGGGCCGTCCGGGAGGCCCGGCTCGAGGCGCTCCGCCCCTACCCGAACGCGAAGATCGTCACGGCCGACCTCTCCCTCCCCGGCGCCGCGGCCGAGGTCTTCCGCGACGTCCGGCCCGGCGCCGTCGTGAACGCGGCGCTCTTCCCGCCCGGCGGGCCGGGCCTGACCGCGATGCTCGATGCGGCGCGCGCGCTCGAGAGCCCGTTCCTCGTCCACCTCTCCGACGCCGCGCTCTACGGCCCCCCGGGCGCGCCGGGGCAGCCCGCGCTCGAGGCCGAGCCGATCGACCCGGGGCGCGATCCCGTCCTCCTGCAGCGCATGGTCGAGGAGTCGCGCCTCTGCGGCTCCGACCTCCCCTGGGTCATCCTGCGTCTGTTCGACCTGCTCGCCCCCGGCGCGCCGCCGAACCGTTTCCCGCAGAGCGCCCTCGAGTCCCTCCTCGACGGAGAAGAGGTCGTCCTCCTCTCCGACGAGCCGCGCGATCTCCTCCACCTCGCCGACGCGGTCCACGGCATCCTGGCCGCGCTCGCCCTCCGCCCGGCGGGGCGGACCATCAACCTCGGGAGCGGGAGGGGCGTCGCCCCGTCGCTCGTCCTCCGCCTCCTGGGCGACCGCGCGCGCCGTCCCGTCCGCTTCCGTCTCGCAGGAGAGGCCGCGCGCCCCGTCCGGATCGCCGACCTCGCGCTCGCCGGCGAGCTCCTCCGCTTCCGGCCCCGGACGACGCTCGAGGCGTCCCTCGACGAGATCGTCTCCGCCAGGCTGGCGTCGGCCGAGATGACGACGAGCCGGCCGCGCCCCGCGGCCCGGCCGCTCCGCACCGCCGCGGCGCCCCCCCCCTCGTCGGACACGCCCCGGGAGGTCTCCCGAAGGGAGCTCTTCGGCTTCTTCCGCGGCCCGCTCGGCGGCGGGCGCTCCCGCTGAAGACAGACCTGCCCCGCCGACGCTAGACTCCGCCGGCTGGACACCGCCCCGGCGGGAGTCCTTTTCTGGAGGATCGAATGAACATCTGCATGGTCGGGACGGGATACGTGGGCCTCGTGACGGGCGCCTGCCTCGCCGACTTCGGGATGGACGTCACCTGCGTCGACAAGGACGAGACGAAGATCGCCCTCCTCCGTAAGGGCGTCTCGCCGATCTACGAGCCGGGCCTCGAGGAGCTGATCCACAAGAACGCCCAGGCCAAGCGGCTCCACTTCGCGACGGAGATCCGCGAAGCGGTCGAGCGGGCCCTCGTCATCTTCATCGCGGTCGGCACCCCGCCCCGCGAGGACGGCTCGCCCGACCTCTCGTTCATCTTCCAGGTCGCCGAGACGATCTCGGAGCACATGAACGGCTACAAGGTCGTCGTCACGAAGTCGACGGTCCCGACCGGCACGGGCGCGCAGATCGAGGAGATCCTCCGGAAGAACCCCGGCGGGCACAAGTTCTCGGTCGTCTCGAACCCCGAGTTCCTCCGGGAGGGGTCGGCGATCGAGGACTTCATGCGCCCCGACCGCGTCGTCGTCGGCTCGCGCGACGCCGAGGCGATCGCGATCGTGAAGGACGTCTACTCGCCGCTCATCGTCGCCGGCGTCCCGTTCGTCGTCTCCGACGTCGAGTCGGCCGAGCTGATCAAGTACGCCTCGAACGGCTTCCTCGCGCTGAAGATCTCCTTCATCAACGAGATCGCCGCGATGTGCGAACGGATGGGGGCCGACGTGAAGGACGTCGCCCGGGGGATGGGCCTCGACAAGAGGATCTCGCCCCACTTCCTCCTCCCGGGGCCGGGCTTCGGCGGCTCCTGCTTCCCGAAGGACGCCTCCGGCGTCGTCGACGTCGCCCGCAAGCACGGCTACACGTTCGAGATCATGGAGACCGTCCTCCGCGTGAACTCGGCGGTGAAGGCCCGGATGGTCGAGAAGGTCGAGAAGGTCTGCGGGGAGCTCGCCGGAAAGCGGGTCGCCGTCCTCGGCCTCGCCTTCAAGCCCGAGACCGACGACATCCGCGACAGCTCGTCCCTGAAGCTGATCGAGGACCTCGTCGCCCGCGGCGCCTCCGTCGCGGCCTACGACCCGGCCGCGATGGAGAACACGAAGGCCGTCCTGCCCGGCATCGACTACGCCGAGGACGTCTACGCGTGCGCGGCGGGAGCCGACGCGCTCGTCCTCGCCACCGACTGGAACCAGTTCCGCAAGCTCGACCTCGCGCGCCTCGAGGCGACGATGAAGGCGAAGCGCTTCGTCGACCTCCGAAACCTCTACGAGCCGCGCGAGATGAAGCGGCTCGGCTGGGACTATGTCGCTATAGGGCGGGCCTGAACGGCCCGCCCTGGGGTCGCCATCGGGCGGGCCTGAACGGGGCCCGCCCCGGGGCGGCCATCGGGCGCAGCTGAGAGCTCGTCGGGGCTGCCGCGGCGCGGCGGCCCCGGACCACGCCCGTCCGCG
>JAGOBQ010000635.1 GCA_017999215.1 Thermoanaerobaculia bacterium | reverse complement strand
GAACCTCGCGAACCAGAGCCGGCTCCGCGAGGTGGCCCGGCGCCTCGCCGACCCGCGCGGCCTCTCCGAGGCGGAGGCGACCGCGCTCGTCGGCGAGGGGAAGGCGGTCCTCCTCGTCACCTGCGGCATCCACGCGAGCGAGATCGGCGCCTCGCAGATGGCGATGGAGTGGGCCCACGCCCTCGCCACCGCCGAGGACGCCGAGACGAAGCGGCGCCTCTCGGAGGTCGTCCTCCTCCTCGTCCCGTCGCTCAACCCCGACGGGCACCGGATGGAGGTCGACTGGTACCGGAAGAACCTCGGCACGCGGTGGGAGGGGAGCCGGATGCCGTGGCTCTACCACCACTACGTCGGCCACGACAACAACCGCGACTTCGCGCAGCTGACGCAGGCCGAGACGAAGGCGATCAGCCGCGTCCTCTACCACGACTGGTTCCCGCAGGTCTTCCTCGACGAGCACCAGATGGGGACGAGCGGCCCGCGGATGTTCGTGCCGCCGTACGCCGACCCGCTCGACCCCGACATCGACCCCCTCGTCATCCGGGAGGTCAACATGATCGGGTCGCTGATGTCGATGCGGCTCGAGCAGGCCGGGAAGAGCGGCGTCATCTCGGCCTGGGCGTTCGACGTCTCCTGGCCGGGCGGCTCGAAGAACACGGCGTGGTGGAAGAACGTGACGGGCGTCCTGACCGAGGTCGCCTCCGTCCGTCTCGCGACGCCGATCGAGGTCCCGCCGACGGAGCTGCGCGGCGGCGGGAAGGGGCTCGTGGAGTACGGCCCGCAGGTCAACTTCCCGAACCCCTGGCGGGGCGGGGCGTGGCGCCTGCGGGACGTCATGGACTACGAGCGCGTCGCCTCGGACGCGATCCACGAGTACTGCGCCACGCACCGCGAGGACGTCCTCCGGAACATGCTCGCGAAGGCGCGCGCCTCGATCGCGGCCGCCGCGCCCGGCGAGGGGTATCGCATCCCGATGTCCCAGCGCGACCCGGCGACGGCGCGCGCGCTGGCCGCCCTCCTCGTCGAGCACGGCGTCGAGGTGAAAGCCGATTCGACCGGTGACGCCTGGGTGCCGCTCGCGCAGCCGTACGGCCGCTTCGTCCGCGAGATGCTCGAGGTGCAGCGCTTCCCCGAGGTGAAGCTCGTCCCGGGGAAGGACATCGTCGCGCCGTACGACGTGACCGCCTGGAGCCTGCCGCTCTCGATGGGCGTGACGGTGGAGAAGGGGCGGCTCCCGGAGAGCCTGCGGCCTCTCGGCGCCACAGGGCCGGTGCCGACCTTCCCCTCCGGCACGACGGCCGTGGCCCTCGGCCCCGAGAGCCCGGAGCGCTGGAAGGTCGTCGCCGCCGCCCGGACGGGGGGCGAGGTGTCGATCCTTCCGAAGGCTGAAGGGTCGCTCCCGGCCGGGACGGTCGTCCTCGACGCGGGGGCGGCGCAGGCGGCCTCCCGGGCCGCCGCCGACCTCGGCCTCGCGCTCGCGCCGCTCGCGGCGAAGCCGGGCGGCGCGCGGGCGTTCCGCGCCCCGCGGGTCGGCCTCTACAAGCCCTGGGTCGCCTCGATGGACGAGGGGTGGACCCGCTTCCTCCTCGAGCGCTACGGCTTCGCGCCGCTGTCGCTCGACAACGCGGCGCTCCGCGCCGGGAAGCTCGGCGCGCGCCTCGACGTGGTCGTCCTTCCCGACGTCGACAAGGAAGTGATCGCCGAGGGGAAGCCGAAGCGCGAGGAGGGGGCGATGCGCTACTTCCCCGAGCCGCGCCCGGAGTACGCGGGCGGCCTCGGGAAGGAGGGCTCGGCCGCGCTCCGCGCGTTCGTCGAGGCGGGCGGGACGCTCGTCGCGCTCGGCTCCTCCACCGAGTACCTCGTCGACGAGCTCGGGCTCCCGGTGCGCAACGCGCTCGCGCGCGTGAAGACCGACGAGTTCCTCAGCCCCGGCGGCCTCGTCCGTCTCGACGTGAGCCCGACGCACCCGGTCACGTGGGGGCTCCCCCCGTCCGTTCCCGGCTTCCTCGACGGCCCGCTCGCGTTCCAGACGACGATCCCGGGGGCGGAGATGACGCGCGAGGTCCTCGCGGCCTACCCGGCCGACGGGCGGGACGTCCTCGTCGCCGGCTGGATCCGTGGCGAGGAGAGGCTGGCCCGAAACGCCGCGGCGGTCGCGCTGACGCTCGGGAAGGGGAAGGTCGTCCTCCTCGGGTTCCGCCCGCAGCACCGCGCGCAGACGAACGCGACGTTCCCGTTCCTCTTCAACTCCCTCGCCTGGTCGGTGATGTAGCGCCGTCCCCGCGCAGCTCGTCGCGGCGCGCGCGCGCCTCGGCCTCGTTCACCCGGAGGAGGAGAACGAGGCCGGCGACGAAGAGGACGGCGACCGAGAGGATCGCGAGGCGCGAGGTCCCGGTCGCCTGCCGCACCGTCGCGAAGAGGAAGGTCCCGAGGACGCCCGCGAGCTTGTTGAAGACGGAGAAGAAGCCGAAGAGCTCGGCCGAAGACTCGCGCGGGATCATCGCCGCGAAGAGCGACCGCGAAAGCGCCTGGACCGCCCCGAGGACGAGGCCCGCGAGCGCCGCGAGGACGACGAAGCCGGCGGGCGTCGTCAGGAGGTACGCCCAGCCGACCGCGACGAGCCAGAGCGCGACGGCGAGGACGAGCGCCCTCTTCGTCCCCCAGGCGCCCGCGAGGCGCGCGAAGAGGAGCGCGCCGACCATCGCGAGGAGCTGGATGCCGAGGAGCGTCCCCATCATCATCGGCAGCCCGACGCCGACTTCCTCGGTGCCGTAGAGCGAGGCCATCTTGATGACGGTCTGGAC
>JAGOBQ010000114.1 GCA_017999215.1 Thermoanaerobaculia bacterium | reverse complement strand
AGCCGGGCGACGGGAAAGGCGGACGACGGCACGCCGACCCCGGTCATGCACGCCTGCGGGCACGACCTCCACATGACCGCCTGGACCGGCGCGGCGACGCTCCTCGCGCGCGCGAAGGGGAGCTGGCGCGGCACGCTCGTGATGGTCGGGCAGCCGGCGGAGGAGAAGGGGGCCGGGGCCGCGAAGATGCTGAAGGAGGGGCTCTTCTCCCGGTTCCCGAGGCCCGACTTCGCCCTCGCGCTGCACGTGACGCCGGAGCTTCCGGCGGGCTCGGTCGGCGTGACGCCGGGCGCGGCCTTCGCGTCGGTCGACTCGGTCGACCTGACGATCCACGGCAAGGGAGGGCACGGTGCGATGCCGCACCGGACGGTCGACCCGGTGCTGATCGCGGCCCGGACCGTCGTCGCGCTCCAGGCGCTCGTCTCGCGCGAGAAGGACCCGTTCGAGCCCGCCGTCGTCTCGGTCGGCTCGTTCCAGGCGGGGTCCAAGCACAACGTCATCCCGCCCGAGGCGCGGCTGAAGATCACGGTCCGCGCCTACCGGGAGGAGGTGAGGCAGCGGCTCCTCGACGGCATTCGCCGCGTCGCGACGGGGGAGTCGATCGCCGGGGGCACGCCCCTGGCTCCCGACTTCTCGATCGTCGAGTCGACGCCCGGCGTCGTGAACGACGTGCCGCTGACGGAGAAGCTCCGGGCCGCGTTCTCTGCGGCGCTCGGGGCGGGGAACGTCGCCTCCTTCCCGCCGGCGAGCGTCAGCGAGGACTTCTCCTACTTCGGGCGCGAGGGAGTCCCGGCGTCGCTCTTCTGGCTCGGCGTCGCGGAGCCCGCGGCGCTCGAGAAGGCGAAGGCCGACGGGACGTCGCTCCCGCCCCTCCATTCGGCCGAGTTCGCGCCCCACGCCGGGCCCGCGATCCGGACGGGGGTGACGGCGCTCGTCGCCGGAGCGCTCGAGCTGCTGCCCGCGCGCTGATCCCGCGCGGCGCGCGGAAGGGGTGCGCGGCGGTATCGGGCCTGCGGCGCGGGACGCGAGACCCGGATGCCAGAATCGGGGCGTGGAGAATCGAGGCGGACTCGCCCCTCTCTCGCGCGCTCTCGCGCAGCGCGCCGGCGCCCCGGACGAGAACGTCCCGGCGGAGCGGAAGGCGGCGGTCGCCGCGATCCTCCGGGAGCGTTCGGGCGAGGCGGAGCTCCTCTTCATCCGACGGGCCGAGCATCCCCGCGATCCGTGGTCGGGCCAGATGGGGCTCCCGGGCGGGCGCGTCGAGCCGGTCGACGCCTCTCCGCTCGACGCCGCCGTGAGGGAGACGCGGGAAGAGATCGGCCTCGACCTCGGCGCGCTCGGGCGTCTTCTCGGGCGCCTCTCCGAGGTCCGGACGCACCTTCCCCTCGGCTCCGTCCCACACAGCGTCGTGCCGTTCGTCTTCTCGGTCGACGGCGATCCTCCGCTCGCGCCGAACGAGGAGGTCCAGGAGGCCCTCTGGGTCCCGCTCGCGTTCCTCGCGGACGGAAGGAACCGGAGCTCGTTCACCTGGGTGAGGACGGGGCTGCCTCTCCCGATGCCCTGCATCCGCTACGAGGGGCGGGTCATCTGGGGGCTCACGCTCCGGATCGTCGACGAGCTCCTCTCCGTTGCGACGGGGTGAGCCCCGGACGCGCTCAGGGCTCCGGCGCGGCGAACCTCCGGCCGACGACGACGTGGAACGCGGAGACCTTGAGGTCGCTTCCGCGCAGGTCCCGCGCCGCGCCGTCCGGCTCGAGCGCGAGGCGCCAGCGGTAGAGGCCCGAGAGGTAGGGGGCGACCTTCCCGGCGAGCTCGTCGAACCGGCCGCTCATCTCGTATCGCACGGCGCTCTCCTCGTCGGACCAGAACGTGACGGAGAGCGCCTGTGCGCTGCCGTGGCGCCCCTCGACGAGGTAGGCGGCGAGACAGCCGGGAGTCGCCAGGAGGACGGGGGCCACCTCCTCGTCCCAGGTCCGCTCGAGCGCCTCCAGGCTGCCGGGATCGACCCGATGGTCGACGACGCGCAGGAAGAGCGCGGGGAGCCTCCGTCCGTCGTCAGCCTCCCGCAGCGCCTCGACCGATCCGGTCTCGACCTTCGGATCGGGCAGGGGAGGGCGGTCTCCGACCTCGAGCCGCGTGAGGTCCGACGACCAGACCGTCGCGCCGGCGAGGAAGGGGTCGGCGCCGTCGAGGAGCTCGTCGTAGCGTCCGGAATCGACGTAGGCGTCGGCCCTCTCCTCGCTCTCCCAGAGCGTGAGCGAGTCGCACGCCGCCGCCGCGTCCTCGGCCGGCCGGACCGGGCGGAGGAGGGCGGCGTAGAGGCATCCCCCGGCCGACGCGAGGCCTGGGAGGATCCGGCTCTCGTAGTAGTCGCGGAACGCCCAGAAGCTCTCGGGCCGGAGATGCAGTCGGACGAGGCGGAAGTACACGGGCCGGGGCCTCACGCCGACCTTCGGACGAGGACGAGCGTCCGGTCGTCGTGGAACGGGACGCCGCGCGCGAACGCGTCGAGGTCGCGCTCGAGGACGGTCGCCATCTCGCGAAGCGGGAGCGCGCGGCCCCGAAGGGCCGCTTCGAGGAGCCGCCCCTCGCCGAACTCCTCGTCGTCGGGATCGGCGGCCTCCGTGATCCCGTCGGTGTAGACGAGGAGGACGTCTCCCGGCTCCATCACCAGCTCGCCCTCCCCGTATTTCGCCCCCGGGATGAGCCCGAGCGGGACGCCGTTCGACCGGAGCCATACCGCCTCGCCTCCGGAGCGGAGGAGGAGCGCGGGGTTGTGCCCGGCGTTCGTCCAGATGAGCCGCCCGGAAGGAGGGTCGAAGACGCCGAGGAAGGCCGTGGCGTACTTCTCGGGCGGCGTCCGGCGGTGGAGCATCGCCCCGACCTGCTCGCAGATCCGGGCCGGCGGGTCCGATCCCTCGAGGGGGAGGGCGGAAAGCGCCTCGAGCGACGCGGTCAGCAGGGAGGCGGCGATCCCCTTGCCGGAGACGTCCGCGACGAAGAGCGCGCAGGACGTGCCGTCGCCGCGGAGGAGGAGCTTGTAGAAGTCGCCGGAGACGCCGCGGGAGGGGAGCGTCCCTCCGTGGAGCTCCCAGCCGGGAAGCTGCGGCAGCGTCGCCGGGAGGAGGGCGACCTGGATCTGCCGCGCGAGGCGGACCTCCTGCTCGAGGCGCTGCCGCTCCATCGCCTCGGCCACGAGGCGGACGTTCCGGATCCGGAGGGCCGCCACCGAGGCGAGCGAGACGAGGAGCTCGAGGTCCTCGCTCTTGAAGCTCCTCACGCCGAGGGCGGCGCCGACGACGATCAGCCCGAGCGCTCCCTGGGCGTCGAGGAGAGGCGCGGCGAGGAAGCTCCGGAGGCCCGAGAGAATCAGGCTCCGGCTCTCGGCGAAGCGGGTGTCGGCCGCGGAGTCGACGACGTGGGCGGCCATCCCCTTGTCGATCACCTCGTGGAAGAGGCTCTTCGAGCGCATCGGGAGCGCCTCGCGCCCGGGCGTCGTCCGGCGGGCGGCGCAGACGTCGACGCCCGAGGCGTCGCGCAGGAAGATCGCCGCCTCCTGCGGCCGGAGGTGCTCGAACGCGCGGTCGAGGATCAGCTCGAGGAGCTCCTCGAGCGAGATGGAGCTCGCGAGCGCCTGGTTCACGCCGTTCAGCATGTGGAGGCGCTCGGCCGCCTTCTTCCCGGCGCCCGCGATTCCGGAGACGTCCGTGGAGCCCGACGCCGCCTCGAGGAGCTCGCGGGCGGAGCGGTAGATGACGGAGTCGCCGCTGCCGGGGTCGCCGTCGCCGTGGATCTCCGCGACGAGGACGCTCCCTCCCGCGGAGATCGTGTCGCCGTCGTAGACCCGGCGCGCGGCGTCGAGGGGCACCTCGTTCAGCCGGGTCCCGTTGTGCGACCCGAGGTCCTCGATCCACCAGCCCGCCTCGTCGCGCCGGAACCGGGCGTGCTCGCGCGACATGGCGCGATCCGCGAGGGCGAGATCGGCCCGGGAGGAGCGGCCGATGACGAGGGCGTCGCCCGCCACGTCGTGTTCGAAGCGGCGACCGTCGGCCGAGACGACGCGCAGTCGGAGCGTCATGCGTTCCCTCGTGTTGTCCGTTCCGAGGCAGTCTAGCCGACGGGCGACCGATTCGCGGCGGAGACGAGCGCGTCCATCGCGGCCGCCGCACCGCAGCGAAGGCGGACGTCGACGACGCCGGAGACCTCGGTCTCGCCCGGGTTCACCTCGACCGTCCCCGCGCCCCAGGCGCGCGCCATGAGGACGGGCGCGGCGACGTAGGGGAAGACGCTCGTCGTCCCGATCGAGAAGACGGCGTCGAAGCCGCGCCGAAGCTCCTCCTCGAGTCGGGCGACCGCCTCGGGAGGGAGCATCTCGCCGAAGAGGACGACCTCCGGCCGGACGAGCGCGGCGCACTCGGGGCAGCGGGGCGGGAGGTCGAGGCCGTCGTAGTCCGGGACCCGGGCGCGGAAGCCGCAGCGGGTGCAGGCGAGCCGGTGGACGTCGCCGTGGATCTCGATGACGTCGCGGGAGCCCGCGGCCCGATGGAGGCCGTCGATGTTCTGCGTGAGGACGACGACGCGCGGAAGGGCGGCCTCGAGCGCGGCGATCGCCTCGTGGGCACGGTTCGGCCTCGCGCCACGGCAGGCGCGCTCGATGGCGCCGAGGTACTTCCAGGTCGTCGCCGGGCTCCGCCGGAACGTCTCGCCGGAGAGGAGGACCTCGATCGGGAGCCCCTCCTCCGTCGCGTCCGACTCGTAGAGCCCGCCGACGCCCCGGTAGGTCGGGAGGCCCGAGTCGGCGGAGATCCCCGCTCCGGTGACGAAGAGGACGGAGCGCGCCCGGCGGAGGATTCGGGCGGCGGCGTCGACGGCGGCGGGGTCCGGCGCGGCGCTCGGCACGACGGCCCAGTGTACGGCCCGGGCGCAGCGGCGCGATAATCGACCCAACTGCGGCACCGCAGCGGAGGACGAGGAGACCATGCCGAAACCCGGCCAGCGCCGCCATCCGAGGTACGAGGTCCAGGACCTCCACGGTTCGCTCCTCTACAGGACGACGGTGAAGGTGCGCAACGTGAGCGTTTCGGGGCTCTCCCTCGAGTCGGCCGAACGGCTCCAGCTGGGCCGTGCCTACGCGATCCGGCTCGCCGGGGCGGGCGAGGCGGTCGACGTCCACGGGACGATCCGCTGGTGCCACCTCTCGAGCGCGCGCCCGCGTCCCGGCGGAGAGACGCGCGCCGTCTACGAGGCGGGCCTCGCGTTCGACGACGTCTTCACCGGAAACGGCCGCTCCCTCCTCGGTTTCCTCGAGCACCACGTCGTCCTCTCCCCGCAGCAGCGCCTGACGGGACGGTTCCGCGCCGACGCCCTCCTCCCGGCGGCGCTCGAGGCGAGGGACGAGTTCGAGGTCCTGAGGCTGAGCCTCTCCGGGATGCTCGTGCGGACCGCCCTCGAGGCGTCGGTGGAGAGCCGTTTCGGCCTGGAGCTCCGCCTCCGGACCGGCACGGTCCCTCTCGAGGGGAGGGTCGCGTTCGTGCAGCGCGAGGAGGCGGCGAAGGGCTCGTTCGCGACGCAGGCCGGCATCGAGTTCGTCGGCGGCACCGACGAGGCGCGCGCCGCGGTCGCCCGGTTCATCGCCGAGGAGCTCGAGCGCGGGCCGGGCGACCCGCCGGACGGGTCCGGCCCGGCGGCCTCCTAGAATCGCGCCGCGCCCGGCGGCGCGGGAGGCCCGATGAAGATCGCCACCTGGAACGTGAACTCGGTGAAGGCCCGCAGGGAACGTCTCTTCGCGTTCCTCTCGAGGCACGCCCCCGACGTCGTCTGCCTGCAGGAGCTGAAGACGGAGGAAAAGGGCTTCCCGTTCGAGGAGCTCCGCGCCGCGGGCTACTTCGCCGCGGTTCTCGGGCAGAAGACGTACAACGGGGTCGCGGTCCTCTCCCGCGAGGAGCCGGCGGACGTCTCGACCGGGTTCGGCGACGGCGGCGACGAGAGCCAGGCGCGTCTCGTGGCGGCGACCGTCGGCGGCCTGCGGGTCGCTTCGGCCTATATCCCGAACGGCAAGGAGGTCGGCTCGGAGAAGTGGCCCTACAAGCTCGAGTGGCTCGCGCGACTCGCGGCGTGGGTCGAGCGCCAGGCGGGCGGCCCGCCCCTCGTCCTCTGCGGAGACTTCAACGTCGCCCCCGAGGAGCGCGACGTCGCGAGCCCCGCCGCGTGGGCCGACTCCGTCCTCTGCCACCCCGAGGTCCGCGCCGCGTGGGAGAGGCTCCTCGGGGCCGGGCTCGTCGATTCGTTCCGCCTCCACCACCCCGAAGGCGGGCTCTACTCCTGGTGGGACTACCGGATGCTCGCGTTCCCGAAGAACGACGGCCTCCGGATCGACCACGTCCTCCTCGCGCCCGCGCTCGTCCCGCGCTGCACCGGGGCGTTCATCGACCGCGACGAGCGGAAGGGGAAGCTCCCTTCCGACCACGCGCCCGTCTTCGCCGAGCTCTCCTGAGCCGTCCGGGCCCGCGGCGCCCGGCGTCCCCTCTCCGGAAGACGGAGGCTCAGCTCCCCGCGAGCGCGGCGGCGCGCCGGCGCTGGAGCCGCGCCTGGAGAAGGAGGAACGCGAGCGTCGCGACGACGCCGCCGAGCATCGCGAAGAGCTCGAGGCCGGGGCCGCGCGGGCTCCGCTCGGCGAAGAGGAGCGCGACGACGACGGGCGCGACGAACTGGTTCGCGAAGAGCCCGGCGAAGACGAGGCGGTTCGTCCAGCCGGCGGCGAGGAACCTCCAGAGGAAGAGGCGCGGGTTCGAGAGGATCGCGCTCGCGGCGTAGGTCGCGAGGAAGGCCATCTCGAGAGGCGAGATCCCGACCCGCGGGTCGGCGTGGACGCTCAGGTAGGTCGGGTTCCCGAGGAGGTATCCGAGGAGGCTGACGCCGCCGGGGACGAGCGCGAGGTGGATCAGCAGGTCGTCGACGAGGAAGGGCGACTCGGGCGTCTCGCGGAGCGCGACGGCGACGTCGTGGAGGCAGAAGAGGATCAGCCCGATGGAGGTCATCGTCGAGGTCAGGACGACGCCCGAGAAGCTGGCCCAGAGGCCCTGGGGCAGGAACGCCAGCATGACGATCGACGAGACGTTGCCGCCGAGGACGAGCCCGCTCATCGCGAGGCTGAGCGCCATCGGCCAGGTGCCGACGTGGAGCCGCGCCTGACGGACGAGGGCCATGAGGAGGAGGGAGAGAGCCGTGAACGCCGACATCACCGGCGACGCCGCCTCGTAGAGGATCGGGCGCCCGGCGATCCACGCGAGGAGGACGGCGGAGCTCCCGAGGACGAGGGCGGCGTCGAGGAGCGTCGTCAGGCGCCGCTGGGGTGCGGCGAGCGGGGCGTGGTCGACGGGGACGTCAGCGGACATCGCGTGAGGGCTCCTCGGGTGCGGATTTCGAGGACCATACCTCGGACGCCCGCCCCGGCGACCGGGCTCGTGCGCCGGCGTCGCCGGGGCGATCGCCGCTCAGCGCGGCTTCGCCGCCGGCCGCTTCGTCCCGGCCGGCTTCGGCGGCGTCCGGAGGAGCTTGCGGATCTCGGGCTTCACCGGATGGCCGGGGCGTCCCTTGAGGAGCATCGGCCGATCGGCCCGGACGTCGGCGCCGGCGAGGAGGAGGAGCCTCACGACCTCGACGTGGCCGTTCCAGACCGGGAGCCAGATCGGCGCCGCTCCGCCCGGGCCTCGCCCGTTCGGGTCGGCCCCCTTCGCGAGGAGGAGGGCGACGGTCGGCGCGTGGCCGCTCTCGGCCGCGAGGAAGAGCGGAGGGGCCATCGGCGGGGCGGCGATCGTCGCGTTCGCGCCTCCCTCGAGGAGGAGCCGAGCGGCCTCCCACGCCTCGGCGGCGCAGGCGCGCTGGAGCGGAGTCCCGCCCGGTCCCTTCGCCGGATCGGCCGGCTGGTCGGGGTCGGCCCCGGCGGCGAGGAGCGCCGCCAGCGTCCGAAGGCTTCCCGCCTCCGCCGCCGCGACGAGAGGGGGCTCGCCCCCCTGCGCCTCGCCCGGCTTCGCTCCGTTCTCGAGAAGGAGCGCGAGGACGTCGGCCCGATCGGCGCGCGCGGCCTCGACGAGGGCGCTGACGCCGAAGCGGTCGCGCGTCGACGCGGGCATCCCCGCGGCGAGAAAGAGCTCGACGAGCGGAACGTCGCCGTCGGCGGCCGCGGACACGAACGCGTGCGCCTCGAACGGGACGTCCCGCTCGGCCAGCGCCCGGCGGGCGGCCGCGGCGGGAGCCTCCGGTGCCGGAGTCGGGGCGGGCGGACGCGCGGACGCCGTCGCGGCAGCCGCGGCGAAAGCGAGTGCGGCGAGCGGCGCGAGGAGCGGTCGGCGACGGACGCGGGGCTCGTTTCGCATCTTCTGCGGTGTGCATTCTGACCCGGCTAGAATCCCGCCACCCCACAATTCGGAGGACTCCCGATGGCCCGCAGCCCGCTTAGCCGACGGCTCGCCCGCGCCCTGCGTCTCGCTTCGCTCCCCGAGGGAGCCGACCCCGAGCTTCCGCGAGGCCCGCGGGCGGACTCTCGCCCGTCCCGCCGGGACGCGCTCCGCGCGGGGGGCGTCGCTCTCGCCGGCCTCGCCGCGGCGCGCTGCGCGTCGGTCGTGCCGGCGGCGGCGCCGGGACCGGACGAGGTCCTCGTCGTCGGGGGAGGGCTCGCCGGCCTGACGGCGGCCTACCGGCTGAAGCAGGCCGGCGTCGCGGTCCGCGTCCTCGAGGCGCAGGAGCGGATCGGCGGGAGGATGCGGAGCCTGACGGGGCACTTCCCGGAAGGGCTCGTCGCCGAGCTCGGAGCCGAGCTGATCGACACGTCCCACGAGAGCCTCCGCGGCCTCGCCGCCGAGCTCGGCCTCGAGCTGGACGACCTCCTCGTCGAGCCGCCGGGCGTCACGGAGACGCTCTTCTTCGGAGGCGCGCGCCGGAGCGAGGCCGAGATGGTCGAGGCGATGCGCCCCGTCGTCGCGGCGGCGCGGCGCGACCTCGCCCTCCTCGGCGAGGAGCCGGACGCCTCGTATCAGGGACCGGAGGCGGCGCGCGCCCTCGACGCCCTCTCGATCCCGGCGTGGCTCGAGAAGCACGGGATCTCCGGCTGGGCGAGGACGCTCGTCGAGGTGGCCTTCGAGTCGGAGTGCGGCCTTCCGCCCGGGGACCAGAGCTGCCTCAACTTCCTCCTCTTCGCGAGCTTCGACCCGGAGCACCCGAAGCTCTACGGCGAGAGCGACGAACGTTTCCACATCCGGGGAGGGAACGACCAGGTGCCGACGCTCCTGGCCGCGAAGCTCGGCGACGCCGTCCTCCGCGGGACCCGCCTCGAGGCGCTCCGGACGGGGAGCGACGGGCGCTACGTGGCGACGGTGCGACGCGAGGGCGTCAGCCGCGAGGAGCGCGCCTCGCACGTCGTCCTCGCCCTCCCGTTCACGCTCCTGCGCGACGTGAGGCTCGACGTCCCGCTCTCCCCGGCGAAGAAGCGGGCGATCGCCGAGCTCGGGTACGGGACGAACGCGAAGCTGATGACCGGCTGGACGCGCCGCGAGTGGCGCCTCGCGCACGCCTCGACGGGGACGGTGATGACCGACGCCGGCTTCCAGGTCGCGTGGGAGACGAGCCGGGCCCAGAGAGGCTCGGCCGGCGTCCTGACGAACTTCACCGGGGGCGCCGAAGGGCTCGCGGTCGGGCGCGGCACGGCCGAGGAGCGGGCCGTCGAGCTCGCGGCGCGGCTCGACCGCGTCTTCCCGGGACTCTCGGAGCACCACCGCCCCTCCGAGGCGGTCCGATTCCACTGGCCGACGCACCCGTGGACGCGCGGCAGCTACGCCTGCTACCGCGTCGGCCAGATCACGTCGTTCGGCGGAGCCGAGAGCGAGAGGGAAGGGGGCGTCTTCTTCGCGGGCGAGCACACCTCCTCCGACTTCCAGGGCTTCATGGAGGGCGCCTGCGCATCGGGGGCGCGCGCGGCGCGGGAAGTGCTCGCGACGCTGCGGCTCTCGCAGCGGGCTCC
>JAGOBQ010000634.1 GCA_017999215.1 Thermoanaerobaculia bacterium | reverse complement strand
CCTTCAGGCGCTCGACGCCGTCCGCGTCGAGGACCTTGCCGCGATCGAAGGGCGCGTCGGAGAAGGGGAAGGGGTCGGCCATCCAGTTGTTCATCCCGAGGTCGAGGTCGGTCAGGACGAAGACGGGCGTCTGGAGCCGCTCGGCGAGGTCGAACGCCTCCTGGGCCATCGTGAAGCACTCCTCGGGGCTCGAGGGGAAGAGGACCGGGTGCCGCCCGTCGCCGTGGGAGTTCGTGTGGCAGAGGAGGACGTCCCCCTGCATCGTCCGCGTCGGGAGACCCGTCGAGGGGCCGACGCGCTGGACGTCGAAGATCACGGCCGGGATCTCGGCGTAGTAGCCGTAGCCGATCAGCTCCGACATGAGCGAGATGCCGGGGCCGGACGTGGCCGTGAAGGCGCGCGCCCCCGCCCAGCCGGCGCCGAGAACCATGCCGATCGAGGCGATCTCGTCCTCGGCCTGGACGATCGCGGCCGCGGTGCGTCCCGTAGCCGGGTCGGTCCGGTGCCGGTCGCAGAGCTCGATGAACGTCTCGCAGAGCGACGACGAGGGGGTGATCGGGTACCAGGTGCAGACCGTCGCCCCGCCGAAGAGGCAGCCGAGGGCCGACGCGGAGTTGCCGTCGATGATCAGCTTGCCCGCGGTCGCGTCCATCCGCTCGACGCGGTGGCGGAGCTTCTCGGGGAACGTCGCCGCCGCATGGTCGAGGCCCGCGCGGAGGGCCGCGAGGTTCAGGTCGATCGCCTTCGCCTTCCCGCCGAGCTGCTTTCGGAGGGAGGCCTCGATCTCGACCGGGTCGATCCCCATCAGGTCCGAGAGGACGCCGACGTAGATCATGTTCACGAGGAGGCGCCGGAGCTTCGCCTGCTCGGGCGGGAGCGGGAGCTTCGCGGCGAGCTCGGCGAACGGCACCGGGAAGAGTCGGAGGTCGTCCCGGAGCTTCTCGACGGCGAGTTTCCTCTCGTAGACGACGGAGGTCCCGGGAGCGGCGGCGAGGGCGTCGGCCGCGGCCGTCTCCGGGTTCATCAGGACGAGGACGTCGAGCTCGCGCTTTCGTCCGATGTAGCCGTGGCGGCTCGCCCGGATCGTGAACCAGGTCGGGAGCCCCTGGATGTTCGACGGGAAGAGGTTCTTCCCCGAGACGGGGACCCCCATCCGGAAGAGGGAGCGGAGGAGGACGTTGTTCGCCGTCTGCGAGCCGGAGCCGTTCGCCGTGGCGACCTGGAGAGAGAAGTCGTTGACGGTCACGGCGGACGGGGCGCTCGTGGCGGGCGATGGAGCGGTCGACATTCGGAAACACCTCCCCCCGACGGCCGCTGGCCTCGAGTGCGCGCGGGTCCGGGTGAACCCGAGAATGTACACCGAACCGGCGATCGGCCCCGCCGGGCCGGGGGTATCCTTCGATTTCGGAGGTCACGCGAAGATGGCGCAGAAGAAACCGAAGAAGCCGGGTCGGCCGGCGCCGGCGAAGAAGCGCGCCGCCGCCCGCAAGCCCGCTCCCGCGAAACGGACCGCGGCCCCGCCGGCGAAGAGGGCTCCGAAGGCGGCCGTCCGGAAGGTCGCCCGGCCCGCCCCGGCGCCGAAGAAGACCCCGGCGGCCGACCCGTTCGGCGAGAAGGCGCTCGTCGCGACGTTCACCGAGCTGATCCGCCGGGCCGCGACGACGATGCCTCCCGACGTCCTCGACGCCCTCGCGGCGGCGCGCGACCGGGAGGACGAGGGCTCCGTGGCCCGGGAGACGCTCGGGGTCCTCCTCGAGAACTCCCGCCTGGCGAACGAGACGTCGCGTCCCGTCTGCCAGGACACCGGCATGCCCTACTTCGAGGTCGCGGCTCCGCGCGGCGTCTCGATCGGCGCGATCGAGCGGGCGGCGTCGAAGGCGGTCGGGATCGCGACGGAGAAGGGCTTCCTCCGCCCGAACTCGGTCGACACGCTCTCGGGGAAGAACACCGGGAACGCGCCGGGACGGGGGATGCCGATCGTCCACGTCCACGAACGCGGCCGCGCCGGCCTCCGCGCCGAGCTGATCCTGAAGGGGGGCGGCTGCGAGAACGTCGGGACGCAGTACTCCCTGCCGAACACCGAGCTCGGGGCCGACCGCGACCTCGAAGGCGTGAAGCGGGTCGTCCTCGACGCGATCTTCCAGGCCCAGGGGAAGGGCTGCGCGCCGGGCATCCTCGGCGTCTGCATGGGGGGCGACCGGGCGAACGGGCTGAACGAGGCCAAGCGCCAGCTCTTCCGGAAGCTCGGCGACCGGAACCCCGAGCCGGCCCTCGCGGCGGCGGAGGAGGAGCTTCTCGAGAAGGGGAACCTCCTCGGCGTCGGCCCGATGGGCTACGGAGGGAAGACGACGCTCCTCGGCGTGAAGATGTCCCACCTCGCGCGCCTCCCGGCGTCCTACTTCGTCTCCGTCAGCTACATGTGCTGGGCGACGCGGCGGGCCTCCGTCGAGGTCTCGCCCTCCGGAAAGGCGGTGTACGCGCAATGAGCGAAGCGAGGAAGCTCACGACGCCCCTCACCCCCGAGGTCGTCCGGTCGCTGAAGCGGGGCGACGCCGTCGAGGTCTCGGGACTTATGGTCACCGGGCGCGACGCGCTCCACAAGCTCTGGACGAAGAGCTGGCCCGAGTACCCCGACCTCGACCTGCGCGGCTCGATCCTCTACCACTGCGGGCCGGTCATGCGGAAGGAGAAGGACGGCTCCTGGAGCGTCCTCGCCGCCGGGCCGACGACCTCGATCCGCGATGAGCCCTACCAGGCCGCCGTCATCGGGAAGGCCGGATTCGGCGGCGGCGTCGGCAAGGGAGGGATGGG
>JAGOBQ010000113.1 GCA_017999215.1 Thermoanaerobaculia bacterium | reverse complement strand
GGCTCGGGGATGTGTATACGAGACAGGTCCACAGGGCGTGGGGTGGGTTCACAGGGCCGGGCGTTCCTCCCCCTCCACGACCGGGACGGGCGCGGGGACGACCCTCCAGATCTCGCGGGCGTAGTCGCGGATCGAGCGGTCCGAGGAGAAGCGCCCCATCCGGGCCGTGTTCAGGATCGAGTCGCGCGTCCAGCGCTCCGGGTCGCGCCAGGCCTCCTCGACCTCGCCCTGCGCGTCGACGTAGGCGCGGTAGTCCGCGAGGACGAGGAACGGGTCTTTCGTGAGGAGGCCGTGGACGAGCGGGCGGAGAAGCCCGCGGTCGCCCCGCGTGAGCTCGCCCGAGACGAGGGCGTCGACGGCCTCGCGGAGCTCCGGGTCGGCCTCGTAGCGCTCGCCGGGGCGGTACCCGTCGCGCCAGGTCCGCTCGACCTCCTCGACCGTCAGGCCGAAGAGGAAGAAGTGCCCGGCGCCGACGGCCTCGCGGATCTCGACGTTCGCGCCGTCGAGCGTCCCGATCGTGAGCGCGCCGTTCAGCGCGAGCTTCATGTTCCCCGTCCCCGAGGCCTCCTTCCCGGCGGTCGAGATCTGCTCGGAGAGGTCGGCGCCCGCGAAGATCGGGAGGCTGCTCCTGACGTTGTAGTCGGGCCAGAAGACGACCGCGAGGCGCCCTTTCATCGCCGGGTCGCCGTTGACGACCTCGGCGACGGAGTGGATCGCCTTGATGATCAGCTTCGCCGTCGCGTAGCCGGGCGCCGCCTTCCCCGCGAAGAGGACGGTCCGCGGCGGGACGTCGAGCCCCGGGTCGCGCTTGAGCCTCCGGTAGAGCGTCAGGACGTGGAGGAGGTTCAGGTGCTGGCGCTTGTATTCGTGGATCCGCTTCACCTGGACGTCCCAGAGGCTCGCCGGGTCGGCGGAGACGCCCGCCCGGTGCCGCGCGGCCTCGGCGAGGGCGGCCCGGTTCGCCCCCTTCACGCGCCGCCACGCTTCGCGGAAGCCGGCGTCCTCGGCGAGCGGCTCGAGGCGGCTGAGCTCGTCCAGGTCGCGCACCCACCCGTCGCCGATCGCCTCGGTGACGAGGCGCGTCAGGCCCGGGTTCGCGAGGGCGACGAAGCGCCGCGGGGTGACCCCGTTCGTGACGTTCGTGAACTTCTCCGGCCAGATCGCGGCGAAGTCGCGCATCACGTCCCGCCGGAGGAGCTCGGAGTGGAGGGCCGCGACGCCGTTCACGTGGTGGCTCCCGACGGCCGCGATGTGCGCCATCCGGATCGACCTCGGCCCGGCCTCGTCGACGAGGGAGAGCCGGGCCGCGAGCCCCTCGTCGCCCGGGAAGCGTCCGCGGACCTCGTCGAGGAAGCGGCGGTTGATCTCGTAGACGATCTCGAGGTGGCGCGGGAGCGTCCTCCCGAAGAGCTCCACGGGCCATTTCTCGAGCGCCTCCGGGAGGAGGGTGTGGTTCGTGTAGGCGAACGCCTTCCGCGTGATCTCCCAGGCCGCGTCCCAGCCGAGGAGGTGCTCGTCGACGAGGAGGCGCATCAGCTCGGCGACGGCGATCGCCGGGTGCGTGTCGTTCAGCTGGACGGCCCAGCGATCGGCGAGGTCCGTCAGGTCGGGCGAGGCCTGGAGGTGGATCCGGACCATGTCCTGCAGCGAGCAGGAGACGAAGAAGTGCTGCTGCGAGAGGCGGAGCGCCTTCCCCGCGGCCGGCTCGTCGTTCGGGTAGAGGACCTTCGAGATCGTCTCGGAGCCGACCTTCTCCTCGACGGCGCCGTAGTAGTCGCCGACGTTGAACGCCGCGAAGTCGAACGACTCGGCCGCCTCGGCCTTGAAGAGGCGGAGGAGGTTCACGTTGCCGACCCGGTAGCCCGGGATCGGCGTGTCGTAGGCGACGCCCTTCACGACCTGCGCCGGCACCCAGCGCACCCGGTAGCGCCCCGCCTCGTCGGTGAACGCCTCCGTGCGCCCGCCGAGCTTCACGTCGAACGCGATCTCGGGGCGCGGGACCTCCCACGGATTGCCGTACTGGAGCCACTTGTCGGTCTTCTCGACCTGCCAGCCGTCGCGGATCTCCTGGTCGAAGATGCCGAACTCGTACCGGATCCCGTAGCCGATCGCCGGGATCTGGAGCGTCGCCAGCGAGTCCATGAAGCAGGCGGCGAGGCGCCCGAGCCCCCCGTTGCCGAGCCCCGGCTCCTCCTCCTGCGCGAGGACCTCGTCGAAGCCCCAGCCCATCTCCTCCACGGCCTGCCGGACCTCGTCGAGGACGCCGAGGGCGACGAGGGCGTTGCCGAGGTGCGGGCCCAGGAGGAACTCGGCGGAGAGGTAGCAGACGGAGCGGACCCTCGCGCGGTAGTAGTGCTCGCCCGTCCGCATCCAGCGCCGCACCAGCCGGTCGCGGACGGCGTGGGCGACCGCGAGGTACCGGTCGTTTCGCGTCGCCATCGCCGGGAAGCGTCCGACGGCCGTCACGAGGCTGTCCTGGATCGCCCGCTTCCACCCCTCGACCCGCGCCCGGTGAACGCTCTCCACCTCGTCGCCGGGCCCGGGGACCCTCTGCTCCGTCATGGCTCGCCCTCCGTCGTCCGGCCGCGTGCCGCGGAGGCGGCAGGCGACCGGCGCAGCTCGATTCGGACGTATGGCCCGAATGCTAGCGCAGGAGACGAAGCGCCGGCGCCCTACCGCTCGATTCCATACCTCTTCAGCTTGTCGTAGAGCGTCGAGCGGTCGATGCCGAGGACGGCGGCGGTCTCCTTCACGTTCCCCTCGTTCCGCTTCAGCGTCGCGGCGATGACCGTCTTCTCGACCTCGGAGAGGGGCAGGTGCGTCGGGACGCTCCAGCCGGGCGCGGCCTCGGAGACGGGGCGGAGGAACGCGAAGTCGTCCTCGGTCAGGACGCGCCCCTTCGCGGTGACGAGCGCCCGCTCGACGGCGTTCTCGAGCTCGCGGACGTTCCCCGGCCAGCGGTGGGCGAGGAGCGCCTTGAGCGCCCCCTCGGAGAGGTCCTCCGCCTCCTTGCCGAGCTCGTGCGAGAGACGCTCGAGGAAGGAGCGGGCGAGGAGCGGGATGTCCTCAGGCCTCTCCCGGAGAGGCGGGAGGTGGATCGCGACGACGTTGAGGCGGTAGAAGAGGTCGTCGCGGAAGCGTCCCTGCCGGACCGCCTCGGCGAGGTCGACGTTCGTCGCGGCGACGACCCTCACGTCGACCGCCACCTCCGTGCTTCCGCCGACGCGGAAGAAGCGCCGCTCCTGGAGGGCGCGGAGGAGGTCCACCTGGACCTTCGACGAAATGTCGCCGATCTCGTCGAGGAAGATCGTCCCCCCCTCGGCGAGCTCGAACTTCCCCTTCCGCCTCTCGACGGCGCCCGTGAAGGCCCCCTTCTCGTGGCCGAAGAGCTCCGACTCGAGGAGCGTCTCGGTGAGGGCGGCGCACGAGACGCCGACGAACGGCCCCTCGGCTCTCTCGCCCGAGTAGTGGAGGGCCCGCGCGACGAGCTCCTTGCCGGTGCCGCTCTCGCCCGTGACGAGGACGGTGCTCCGGAGGCTCGCGACCTCCTTCACGAGGCCGAAGATCTCCTGCATCCGCGGGTTCTTCGAGAGGAGGTCGTGGAAGCGCCAGCGTCCCGTGAGGCTCCGCCGGAGGATCTCGTTCTCGCGCTCGAGGTTCCGGACCTTGATGATCCGGGTGACGAGGAGCGAGATCTCCTGCGGGTTGCACGGCTTGACGATGTACTCGAGCGCCCCCTCCTTCATCGCCGTGATCGCCGTGTCGACGGTCGCGTAGGCCGTGATGATGACGATCGAGGCGTCGGGGCGGAGCTTCTTCACCTCCATCATCGTCTCGATGCCGTCGATGCCCCCCGGCATCTTCAGGTCGACGAAGTAGATCGCGTAGTCCGACTCCCGCGCCTTGTCGATCCCCTCGCGGCCCGAGGCCGCGGTGTCGACCTCGTAGCCGTCCTCGCGGAGCCAGGCCGCGAGCGATTCGCGCATGACCGCCTCGTCGTCGATGACGAGGATCCGCCACGTCGCCTTCATCCCGTCCTCCCTTCCGGCGGCCGCGCCGCCGGGGTCCGTTCCTTCACGAGCGCCGCGCACGAGGCGCAGAGCGATTCTCCCTTGCGGTCGACCTGGACGACGCCCGTCGAGAGCGACATCGGGCAGGCCGGGTCCGGGCAGTGGACGAGGCCGAACGTGTGCCCGAGCTCGTGCACGGCCTCCTTGCGAGCCCGCGCGAGGAGGAGCGGCCGGTCCTCAGGGAGCCCGGAGAACTGCTGCGAGATCCGGGCGAGGGAGATGACGGCCGTCGGACCGCCCATCTGCGCCTGCCCGAAGACGAAGCTGAGGACCGGGACGAAGAGGTCCCGCCCGGTCACGCCCAGCACCCTCTCGGCCCCCGGCGGCCGGGCCGCGAGGAGGGCCTTGAGCATCTCCGGGGCGCTCCACTGGCCGCGCGCGGCGTCGAACGCCCCGGCCGGCTCGGGGATCGGCGCGAGCCGCGCGGTCTCGCGCCCGAAGGACGACGCCACGACGCCTTCGACCGCGGCCAGGACCTCGTCGTCGGAGGGGCCGATGGGAACCACGGCGAGGACGCTCACGCCTTCGCGGCCGCCGCCTCTCCGCGGACCGGGAGCGTGACGCGGAAGAGGGTCCCCTCCCCGGGCGCGCTCTCGACCTCGATGTCGCCGCCGTGGGCCTGGACGATGCCGTAGACGACGGCGAGCCCGAGGCCGACCCCCTTCCCCTCGTCCTTCGTCGTGAAGAACGGCTCGAAGATCCGGTCCTTGAGCTCGGGCGGCATCCCCTCGCCGTCGTCGCGCACCTCCAGGACGACGTCCTTCTTCAGCGCCGTCGCGCGGGTCGAGACGCGGACGTGGCCCGCCGCCTTCTTCCGCGTGGCCTCGCCCGCGTTCAGGACGAGGTTCATGACGACCTGCTGGAGCTGCGAGGAGTCGGCCTCGGCGTGCGGGAGCGCGGCGTCGAGGGCGCACTCGACCTCGACGTTCATCAGCTTGAGCTTGTGGGAGACGAGCGAGAGGGTCCGGCCCACGATCGCGTTCAGGTCGGTCTCGGTCCGGACGGGCGATCCCCGCCGGGAGAACGCGAGGAGGTCGGAGACGATCCGCCCGGTCCGCGCCGTCTCGGCGACGACCTGCTCGAGGTACCGCCGGAACTCGGCCTCCCGCCCCTTCGGGATGCCGTCCTCCTTCAGGATCCGCTGCATCAGCATCGAGAGGTTCAGGACCCCGGAGAGCGGGTTGTTGATCTCGTGGGCGACGCTCGCCGAAAGCTGGCCGAGGGAGGCGAGGCGGTCGGCCTGCATCAGCTTCTGCTGCGCCACCTTCAGCTGCTCGGTCCGCTCGTCGACCTTCTCCTCGAGCCCCCGGGTGAGCTCGTTCAGCTCCTCCATCGCCAGGGCGAGACGGCGGCGCATCTCGTTGAAGGAGGCCGCGAGCGCCTCCAGCTCCTCGCTCGAGGTGAGCGCGATCGGGCGGTCGAGCTTCATCTCCGCGACCTGCCGGGTCGCTTCCGAGAGCCGCGTGAGCGGCGTCGTGACGAACCGCCGCGTGAACGCCGCCGCGCAGAGGCCGACGAGGAGGACCGCGAGCGAGGTGAAGAGGGCGGTCCGGATCTCGATCCGGCGCACCTGCTGGTCGACGAGCTTCATGTCGAGGCCGACGTCGAGGACCCCGAGGACGTTCTGGCTCTCCGGGTGGGCGTGACAGGCCGCGTTGCTGCACGCGGGCTCGTTGTAGATCGGCGTGACCATCGCGAGCGTCCGGCCGCCGTCCGGGCGGTGGACGACGCGGGCCCGCGTGGGGGTGTCGACCCTCACGAGCGGCTGCTCGGAGGCGTGACAGAGGAAGCAGGCCTCCGCCTTCTTGTCGACGACCTTCACCTCGGAGCGGGGGGTCGAGAACATGACCCGCCCCTCCTTGTTGAAGATCCTCACGCTCCGGATCCCCTGCTTGGCCGCGATCGTCTGCATCACCTGGTAGGCCGACTCCCGGTTGTCCGCGAGCATGGCGTGCCAGGTGGAGCTCGCGATCGCCCCGGAGAGCTGGTCGACGCTCTGGAGCATCGTCGCCTGCAGCTGGGTGTCGGCCGAGCGGACCGCGATGACGCCGTTCGCCACGACGACGAGCGAGACGACGACCGTCAGCGAGAGGATGAGCTTCTGGGAGAGTCGCCTCGGTCCGCGCATCGTCCGTCCGCCCCGGCCGTCACGCGCCCCGGGATCGGGATCGGACGGGGCGAAGGTCATCGTACACCGGGGGGACGCCGGAACCGTGTCGGCGTCCCCCCGCGGGCCTTCTCCGGGCTCCCGGCCGCGTCAGCGGCCGCGGCCCAGCTCGCCGAGAGCCTCGGCCGCGGCCTCGAGGAGCGCCTCGGCGCCGACCGGCGCTCCGACCGCCCCCTGCATCCAGAGGTCCGGCGAGATCCGTCCCTGCCGCGTCATCCGCTCCACCTCGGGGCCGACGGCGCCCGCCTTCTCCACGTGCCGCTCGATCTGGAACGCGATCAGGTGGCCGACGGGATAGTCGGGGAGGTAGAGGAACGAGTCGATCATGTGGGAGTAGACGGCGAGGATCGGCGAGTCCTTCACGCCGAAGACCGGTGCGTAGAAGCGGTTCCAGGTCTCCTTCGCGATCGAGAGGGTGGCGTCCCGGAGCTCGGCCGGCGTCGCCTCGGGGTGCTCGTACATCCACCGCCAGACGGCCATGTCGACGAGGGCGACGCCGGCGATCTCCGCCGTCCCCCAGAACGTGTTGAGCGTCGCGAGGGCCCGGCCCTTCGCGTCCCCCTTCGGGAGGCCGAGGAGCGGGAGGTCGCGCTCCTGGAAGACGAAGGCGATCGCCTCGGTGAACGCGGTATTCGGGACGCCGGAAAGGAGCGTGTGGTCGACGAGGTGAAGCGAGATCGTCTGCTCGACGTTGTGCCCGAGCTCGTGGACGGCGATGTTGTACCCCTTGTAGTCCATCCCGTCCTTGCCGACGCGCGTCCGCAGGTGGGCCTTGTCGCCCCGTCGTCCCGCGCCCCAGGCGTGGCCGGAGCCGCGGGCCGGGTCGACGACGACCTGGGACGCGATCCACCGGGCCCTCTCCTCGGGGAACCCGAGCGCGGCGAGGATGCGCGGGACGTCCTTCTCGAACGCCTCCGGCGTCGGGTACTTCTTCCGCGTCATCTCGTCGAGCTGCGCCTCGGTGTACGGGCCCCGCTCGCGGAAGCCGGGGTACCAGACGTCGAACGGCTGGAGGGGCCGTCCGAGCCGCTTCGCGACGAGCTTCCCGGTCTCGGCGAACGCGGGCGCGGAGAGGACCGCCTCGAGCATCGCCTTCACGCGCGACTCGGGGAGCTGCCGGTCCTCGGCGAAGCGCCGGTCGATCAGCGTCGGCGCGGCCGGGGAGTACGGGTCGACGAGCCGCGAAGCCCGGAACGTCGCGAGGAGCTTCGCGTAGCGCACGTCGGGCTCGGCGGCGGCCGTCGGAGCGAGGTCCTTCGGAAGGGCCGGCGCGCCCGGCTCGAGGGAGGGCGTCGCCTTCACCTCGTTCGTGAAGGGGTTCCAGTCGACCCAGGGGGAGTCGATCGCCGCGGCGGGGATCGTCTGCGTGGCGATCCTCTCCATCGCCTTCTGGATCGCCCGCTGCTTCGCGAGCCCGTCCTTCCCCTCGCCGTAGAGCGCCTTGATCTCGTCCCGGAGGTTCCAGTGGGAGAGGAGGCGCTTGCCCTGCGGGAAGAGGCGGCGCCCCTTCTCGTCGAGGAGGTGATGGACCCGGAGGTTGTACTCGGAGATGTACCGCGAGGCGTCGGCCGAGGCGGTCGCGACCGCCTGGTTCACCTCGGCCGGCACCCGCTTGCCGAACCCCTCGGCGAGGCGCGCCTCGGCCCACTCCCGCCGGCTCCACGCCGGCCCCTTCTCGAGCCGCTCCGGAAGCGTCGTGAGCGGGAAGTTCAGGAGGACCGCGAACGCGAGGCGGTTCTCGAAGAGGTCGTCGGCGACGTGGGCCGACGGGTCCCACCCCGCCATCACCTCGTCGAACGGGAGGATCTCTCCCCGGTCGAGGTCGGAGTGCTCGCGGAGATCGCGGACGATCTCCAGCATGTGCCCGCTGACCGACTCGAGGACCCGCTCCATTCGAGAGAAGAGCGCGTCGAGCTTCGCGGGATCGGAGAGGAAATGGGTCCGCGCCACCTCGGCGAAGGCCGCGGCGTCGCCGTCGGAGGCGCGCCAGAGGGCGGCCGCCTGCGCGAGCCCGCGCGCGACGCGGGGCCGCGAGGCTTCGCCGTGGCGCGCGACGAGCTCCGCCTCGAGGGACTTCAGCGCGTCGGGGGAGACGGAAGGGGCGGCGGCGCTCACGGCTCCGCCGAGCGAGAGAGAAGCCGCGAGGACGGTCGCGGCGAGGGCGATACGCATCGAGAGACCTCCAACCGGCGAAGTCTAGCCCTCCACGCGGGACGCGGCCCCCGTCGGCTCAGCGCGCGAGGAGGACGCCGATGCCGAGAGGCCCCGCGAAGCTCGGCGGCTCCGCGACGCCCCAGCGCTCGGCGCGCTCGAGGAGCTTGCGAGCCGACGACCCGTCGCCGAGGCCGTCCGGGAACGGAGGCCAGAGCGTGGCGAGCGAGCTCCAGGCGCTCGGGGCGCCGCGCCCGACCGCCGGGGTCGCGAGGAGGAGAGCGTCGCCTCGCGCGAGCGACACCGGGCGTGCCGCCTCCGACCGACCGAGCGCCGCCGTGCCGAGCGCCCCCGGCGCGAGGAACGAGGGCTCGGGGGGCTGAGGCGCGAACGGGACCGGCGAGGGCGCTCCGCCCCTGCGGACCTGGACCGTGCCCGGCCCGAGTCGGACGACCGCCGCCTCCACCCGGCCGCCCGAGGCGGTCGCGACGGCGCCGACGAGTCCGCAGGCCAGGGCGGGCGGAACCCGGCGGAGCGCGTCGTCCGGCACGCGCGTGTGGGCGAGGACCCGCCGCGCGCTGTCGGGCGCCATCGTGCCCCGCACCCGGGTCACGGCATCGGAGGAGTCGCCGGCCGAAAGGAGTGCGGCGAGGAGCATCTCGAGGTGCCCCTGCGCGGTGCGGATCGCCGCGAGAGAGTCGGAGGGGCCGGCGGCCGCGGCACGGCAGAAGGTGCGGGCCGCGACGACCGCCGCGAGCCGGCCCCCGAGGGACGACTCGGCGCCGGTCGCCACGGCGAGCGCGATCCCGCCGGGGAAGGCAACGGCGAACGACGCGGCGAGCCCCGGCCCCTCGGCCCGCGGACCCGCGGCCGACGCGAACCAGGCCGAGGCGCCGGCGACGTCGATCCGCTCGCCGGCCTCGTCGATCCGCAGGTCGTAGGCGGAGAGGTCGGGTCCCGGGTCCTCCGGGGGCGGCGGAGGGGGGGCCGCCACCTTCGGAGCCGGCGCGGCCCGGGGAGGCGGGGCAGAGGGCGCGTCGGAGGGCGGGGTCGCCCGGGCGCCGCCCTTCGCCGCCGAGCGAGAAGCGTGCCGCAACGAGATCACCGTCGGAGGCGCCGCGCGGCGCGCCTCCTCCGCGGCGAGCTCCTCCACCCAGTCGACGAGCCGGAGCAGCTCGACGACGCGCGCATGGAGGCCGAACGCCGCGAACGACGAGAGCTCCTGCAGGCTCCGTTCCGTCACGCCGTTCCGCTCGTCCTCGAGCTGTGCGGCGAGCCGCTGCGGCAGAGTCCGCCGAAGGCTCGGCCCGAGGGAGTCGAACGCGAACCCGGGCTCGGGGTCCGGGACCGGCTCGGCCCGGAGGGCGAAGAGCCCCTCGAGGAGGTGCCTCGCGAAGAGGAGCCGCTCCCGCAGCTCCCCGACCTCCTGCCGGGACGCCGGGCTCCGGCGCGAGAGGCTGAGCGCCCCGACGCGCTCGGAGACCTCCCCGAGGATGTCGAGGAGCTCCGGCAGGTCGGCCGTGGCGCGTGTCTCGTCGTCTCTCACGTTCCCCCCGCCCGGATCGTATGGGGAGCCGGCGGCCGAGGCCACGACGGCGGGCTATCCTCCCCCGCGCGACGCGACCGCATGCGCCGCGGCCCTTGTGC
>JAGOBQ010000112.1 GCA_017999215.1 Thermoanaerobaculia bacterium | reverse complement strand
CCCCGAGACCGCTCGGCGGAGCCAGCGCGCTCGAGCTCTTCCCAGCGCTCTCGCCCGGAGGCGACGAGCTCGCCTCGTCGGTGATGACGAACGGGAAGCTCGAGATCTACGTCCGCTCGCTCTCCGGCGGGCCGGGACGCCCCCTCACGCGCGACGGCCGGAACAACGTCCAGCCCGCCTGGTCGCCCGACGGCCGGCTCCTGGCTTTCCATTCGAAGGACCGCGGAGGGATCTGGGTCGTGCCGGCCACCGGAGGCTCCGCGCGCCTCCTCGCGAGCTTCGGCTCCCGCCCCTCCTTCTCCCCCGACGGCCGGCGCGTCGCGTTCCAGTCGACGCCTCTCACCGACGTCGCGGCGACCGCGGCGCCCGGGCTCGCTCCGTCGACGATCTGGGTCGTCGACTCGGCCGGGGGGGCGGCGCTCGCCGTGACGAACCCGGGGAGCCCGGTCGGCGGCCACGGCGCGCCCGCCTGGTCGCCCGACGGCGACCGCATATACTTCGTCACGTCCGAGCCGCGCCTCACGCAGGCGGAGATATGGTCGGTGAAGCCCGACGGCAGCGACCTCGTGCGGCTCCACGCCGGAACGCGGATCTACGGAGTCTGCGTCCCGAGCGGAACGAGGGCCCTCTGGTTCGGAGGCCAGGGAGAAGCGTCGAGCTACGCGGTACACCGGATCCCCCTCGACGAGCAGGGCCGCACCGCCGTCGGCCCCGCCGAGGCGATGACGCCTCCAGGATCGGCCGTCCCGCACAGCCCCAGCTTCTCCGCGGACGGCTCCCGGGTGGCCTGGAGCGAGCTGACGACGACCGCGGCCATCTGGAGCCTTCCGCTCGATCCCTCGACCTCGCTCGCCGCCGGGCCTCCCGCGCCCCTCACAGGAGGCGACGGCCGGGCGACGTGGCCCGTCTTCTCCCCGGACGGGAGCACCGTCGCGTTCGGGTGGGTCCCGCCAGGCGGGACGAACGACGTCTGGCTGATGGACCCGGACGGGGGACGACAGCGGCCCGTGGTCGAGGGCCCGTCGATCGACTACGCGAGCGACTTCTTTCCCGACGGCCGCCGGCTCCTCTTCTTCTCGAACCGGGAAGGGGGAACGTTCGCTCCGTGGGAGCTCGAGATCGCGGCGCGCGCGTTCCGGCGCATCCCGGCCGACCTCCACGACGCCATCGCGCCCCGCCTTTCGCCCGACGGGAAGCGGATCGCCTACCACACGAAGCGGGACAGCATCACGCTCAACACCTGGGTCGTCGACCTCGCGACGCGGACGTCGCAGCAGCTGACCTTCGACCGCGAGTTCGTCGGCTACCCGTGCTGGTCCCCGGACGGCCGCGAGCTCGCCCTCGAGGTCCGGCGCGGAGACGACATCTTCATCGGCGTCATCCCCTCTGCGGGCGGAACCCCCGAGCTCCTGACCCAGAAACGGGGGCTCTCCTGGGCGTTCAGCTACTCGCCGGACGGCCGCCGGATCGCCTTCGCCGGCTACCGCGACGACACCTGGAACCTCTGGTGGATCGACCGGACGACGCGCGAGGAGAGGCGGCTCACGGAGAACCTCCGGCTCGACGTCTACATCCGCTACCCCTCCTGGTCGCCGAAAGGCGACCGGATCCTCTACGAGCAGGCCGAGACGCGGGGAGAGGTCTTCCTCCTCGACGGCCGCGCGCCGTCCGCGGCCGCGCGCTGACGCCGCGGCGGGCCCGCGTTGAAGCTCGAGTCGTTCCGGCGCCGGTTCTTCGAGCTCCTCCCCCGCTACGAGTGGGAGGGGACGCTCGGTCGTGGAGGGATCGGGGTCGTCTTCCGGGCCCTCGACCGCGAGCTCGGGGAAAGCGTCGCGATCAAGGTCCTCTCCCCGAACCTGGCGCGCGACGAAAACGCGCTCCTCGCCCGGTTCAAGCGCGAGGTCGCGCTCAACCGGAAGATCAAGCACCCGAACGTCGCCCGGATGTTCGACTACGGGATCGCCGGCGACTACCCGTTCATCACGATGGAGCTGATCGAGGGCGAGGACCTCTGGACGCTGATCGGGACCCGGCAGCGGTTCTCCGCGGCCGAGGCGGTCCCGATCGTTCGGCAGATCGCGCGCGGCGTCGCCGCGATCCACCGCCTCGGCATCCTCCACCGCGACCTGAAGTCGCAGAACGTCCTCGTCGACCGGCACGGCGCCGCCGTCATCCTCGACTTCGGCCTCGCCCGCGGCTCCTTCGACCCGGGACTCACGCTCGCCTCGGTCCTCCTCGGGACCCCGGAGTACATGTCCCCCGAGCAGGCGCTCGGCGATCCCCTCGACGAGCGGGCCGACCTCTACTCCATCGGCGTCATCGCCTGGGAGATGCTCTCCGGCCGGCTCCCGTTCGCCGGCGACTCCCCGGTCGCGACGGCGATGAAGCACGTCCACGAGCCGCTGCCGGACCTGAGAGACTTCGCCCCCGGCTTGCCGCCGGACCTCTTCGCCGTCCTGATGCGGATCCTGGCGAAGAAGCGGGAGGACCGCTTCCGATCGGCCCAGGAGCTGGACGACGCACTATCTCTCTGCGACACCGGCCCGGCCTCGCCGCTCCCCGAGGAGCGTCTCCTGCCGGAGGCGGAGGCGTTCCTCCGCGAGGTGGAGGTCGCGATCGACTCGATCATCCTGCCGCGCGAGGTGCGGCCCGCCTCGCGCGGCGACGCGCCCAAGACGCTCGTCTCGACGCGGACACGGCGCCGGCCGCCGGTCGTCCTCGTCGTCGAGGAAGACGTGCGCGGCCTCCTGAAGCTCGCCACGACGCTCTGCATGACCGGCTGCCGGACGCTCGAGGTCCGGAGCGCCGAGGAGGCCCTCGAGACCGCCCTCTCCCGCCAGGTCGACCTCGTCCTGATGAGCACGCAACTCCCCGGCATGGACGGGTTCGACGTCGCGCGGATCCTGAAGTCGATCCCGCGCGCCGCCCACCTCCCGGTCCTCCTGCTCGCCCCGGGCCCCGACCGCGCCCAGCACGCGTTCGCCCTCCAGTCCGGCGCGGCGGACCTCCTCCCCGAGCCGGTCCCGCAGGCGCTCCTGGAGGAGCGGACGTGGGACCTCCTCCGCCGCCGCGGCTTCTCGCGTCCGAGCGAGAGCGGACCGGCCCGCGAGAAGGCCCCGCCGTCCCGACCTCCGTCCCGCCCCGGCTCCCGTCCCTCACCGCGCCCTTCGCCCCGCTCGCGCGAGCGCACCCGAAGTCGCAGCTGAGCGAGGGAGCCCCGTATCATCCGCGCCGTCGGGAGAGACTGATGAGCGACGCCCCGCGGATCCTCGCCCTCGCCGGAAGCCTGCGCGCCGGCTCGTACAACAGGCGCGTCCTCGCGGTGGCGGCCGACGGCGCCCGCGCCGCGGGAGCCGACGTGACGGGGATCGACCTGCGGGACTTTCCGCTCCCCGTCTACGACGCCGACCTGGAGTCCGCCTCGGGGCTCCCGGAGGCCGCGCTCGCCCTGAAGGAGCGCTTTCGCGCGGCCGAGGGGCTCCTCGTCGCGAGCCCGGAATACAACTCGGCGATCAGCGGAACGCTGAAGAACGTCTTCGACTGGGTCTCCCGCCCCGCTCCGGGGGAGAAGCCGCTCGCCTGCTTCAAGGGCAAGGTCGCCGCCCTCTGCGCCGCCTCGACGGGCGCCCTCGGCGGCATCCGCGGGCTCGCGTCCGTCCGCGTCGTCCTCGGGAATCTCGGCGTCGTCCTCCTCCCCGACCAGGTCGCGCTCCCGAAGGCCGCCGAGGCGTTCGACGCCGAGGGGAGCCTCCTGGACCCGGCCCGAAGGAAGTCCCTCCTGGAGCTCGGGGCCGCGCTCGCGCGCGCCACCCGCGCCCTGCGGAGCGAGCCGTGACCGGGACCCCCGCCTTCCAGGACCTCTACCCCGACCACTGGGCTCTCTGCTACGGCTGCGGCCGGCTCAACGAGCACGGCCTGAAGATCCGCAGCTTCTGGGACGGCGACGAGACCGTCGCGACGATCGTCCCGCGGCCGCACCACACCTCCGTCCCGGGCTTCGTCTACGGCGGCTTCATCGCCTCCGTCATCGACTGCCACTCCACCGGGAGCGCCGCCGCGGCCGCGCACCGGGCGGCCGGAGGCGATCCGACCGTCGGCCCCTACCCGCGCTTCCTCACCGGGACGCTGAAGGTCGAGTACCTCAAGCCGACCCCGATCGACGCTCCCGCCGAGCTCCGCTCGACGATCGTCGAGGTGAAGGAGAGGAAGGTCGTCGTCGCGACGACGCTCTCCTCGAAGGGCGTCGTCTGCGCCCGGGGCGAGGCGATCCTCGTGAAGGTCCCGGAGACGTGGGAGCCGAAGGCCTGAATCCACGCGCCGCCGTCAACAATCCGGCGGCGCGCACGTATCTTCGAGGGGACGGACCCGGTGAGAGGTTTGTTCCGCCTCTGGCGCGGCAGTCCCAGACGACAGGAGGATCGATGAATCGAACCCGACGGATCGCGGCCTTCGCAGCCGCGCTCGCCCTTCTCGCGGCCCCGGCCGCCGCCCAGCAGACGGTCTACCAGGGACACGGCGCAGACAGCGTCCCGCCCGAGGTCCTCGCGAAGTACGTCGCTCCCCCGCTCCCGTCCGAGCTCTCCCGGAAGATCCAGAACCTGATGGACGTCCGCGCGCCGGGCGGGGGTCGGCTCTCGCCCGACGGAAAGCGCCTCTACTTCGGCTGGGCCGTGACCGGGACCGCCCAGGTCTGGCGCCTCGACGGCCCGAACACCTTCCCGATCCAGATGACGGGAGGCGAGGACCGCACCTCGCTCGCCGACATCACCCCCGACGGGAAGACGCTGATCCTCTCGCGCGACAGGAAGGGCGAAGAGAACCCCGGCCTCTACCTGATGGCGGCGGACGGCGGTCCGATGAGGGTCGTCCAGCACCTCCCGAAGGTCCAGACCTCCTTCGCGTTCGTCAGCGAGGACGGGAAGTGGCTCTACTTCCGGTCGAACGACGTGAAGCCGAACTCGTACGCCATCTACCGCTACGAGCTCTCCACCGGGAAGAAAGAGACCGTTTTCGACGAGCCGGGTCTCTGGTTCGTCGCCGACCACAAGCCCGACGGGCGGATCCTCCTCGTGAAGGCGACCGGCTCCATGACCTTCGAGTACTGGGAGTGGGACCCGGCGAAGAAGGCGAAGGCCCCGATGCTCGGGACCGAGAAGCCCGGCCGGTACACCGCCCAGTACGGCCCCAGGGAGGGCCAGCTCGTCGTCGTGACGCCCGAGTTCGGCGAGTTCCAGCGTGGCTACCTCCTCGAGGCGGGCAAGTGGACCCCGATCACCCCCGAGCTGAAGTGGGACGTGGACCGCGCCGGGATGGACGACGGGAAGACGCGGATCCTCTACACGGTCAACGAGGGGGGCTACTCGAAGGTCTTCGGCCTCGACGCGAAGACCTGGAAGCCCCTCGAGATGCCGAAGCTCCCGGCCGCCGACCAGACCTACTTCGGCTCGTCCACGCCGGACGGACGCTTCACCGCGTTCGCCGTCGGCACCCCGACCGCGCCTCCCCAGAGCTGGGTCTACGACTGGCAGGCGAAGAAGCTCGTGCAGTGGGTCGTCCCGAGTGCCCCCGAGGTCGACACGACGTCGTTCGCGGTCGCTACGCTCGAGCACTACCCGGCGCGCGACGGGACGAAGATCCCGGCCTTCGTCCGCCGGCCGAAGGCCTGCGACCCCGCGCCGTGCCCGGTCGTCGTCCTGTTCCACGGCGGCCCCGAGGGGCAGGCGACCCCCGGCTTCTCCCCGAACGCGCAGCTCTGGGTCGACGAGGGATACATCCTCGTCGAGCCGAACGTCCGCGGCAGCGAGGGCTACGGCAAGACCTGGCTCGACGCCGACAACGGCCCGAAGCGGCTCGACGTCCTGACCGACATCGAGGACGCGGCGCACTGGGCGCGCAAGGCGTTCGCGGCGAACGGCCAGGCGCCGAAGGTCGGCGTCATGGGCGGCAGCTACGGCGGCTACGCCACGCTCATCGCGATGACGAAGTTCGCGGGCGCCTACGACGCCGGCGTCTCGAACGTCGGCATCTCGAGCCTCGTCACGTTTCTCCAGAACACCGCCCCGTATCGCCGCATCCTCCGCGCCTCCGAGTACGGCGACCTCGAGAAGGACCGGGAAGCCCTCGAGAAGCTCTCGGCCGTGACGTACATCGACAAGCTGAAGGACCCGCTCCTCCTCATCCAGGGCGCCACCGACCCGCGCGTCCCGGTGGGCGAGGCGATCCAGATGTACGAGGCGACGACGAAGCGGGGCGTCCCGACCGGCCTCATCATCTTCCCCGACGAGGGACACGGCGCCCAGAAGCGCGAGAACCGCGTCCTGCAGACGGGCCACACCATCCAGTGGTTCGACAGGCACCTGAAGGGGAAGGGCGCGGACGCGAAGTAGGCCCCTCCTCACCTGGATCGGAAGGCCCCGGGGCTCGCGCCCCGGGGCCTTCCTACTTTCCGGCCCGACGCCGGCCTCGCGGTTCCCTCCAGGAACCCGGCGGCCCTCCTCCCCGTAACATTCGGGTGCACACCGGACGAACCTGAAGGAGGATCGATGCCCGCCTCTCGCCGTCTCTCCCCTCTCGCCGCGTTTCTCCTCGCGCTCCCCGCCCTCGGCGAGCCGCAGACCGCCTACAAGGGCCACGGCGCCGACAGCGTCCCCGCCGAGGTGATCGCGCGGTACGCGCCGCAGCCGCTCCCGCCCGACCTCGCTCGCCGGATCCAGTCGATGATGGACGTCCGCGCGCCCGGGATGGGGATCGTCTCGCCCGACGGCTCGAAGCTCTTCTTCGGATGGTCCGTCACCGGGACCTCCCAGGTCTGGCGACTCGACGGCCCGAACACCTTCCCCGTCCAGCTCACGGGCGGCGAGGATCGGACGACGATCGTCGACGTCTCCCCCGACGGGAAGACGCTCGTCCTTCAGCGCGACCGGAAGGGAGAGGAAAACCCCGGCCTCTACCTGATGCCGGCCGCCGGCGGACGGCCCGCCCCGATACAGCACCTCCCGGGAGTCCAGACGTTCCACCAGTTCGTCAGCGCCGACGGCAAGTGGGTCTACTTCGCCTCGAACGACGTGAAGCCCGACGCCTACGCCGTCTACCGCTGGAACGTCGAGACGCGGCAGAAAGAAGCCCTCGTCACCGAGCCCGGCCTCTGGAGCGTCTCCGACCACCGCCCCGACGGGACGCTCCTCCTCGCGAAGTGGACCGGCTCGCTCACGTCGGAGTACTGGGAGTGGTCGCCCTCGACCCGGAAGCTGACGCCCCTCCTCGGCGTCGAGAAGCCCGAGGAGTACACGGCCGTCTACGGCGCCGCGCCGGGGCAGCTCCTCGTCCTGACGCCGAAGCTCGGTGAGTTCCGCCGGCTCTGCCGCTGGGAGAAGGGAGCGCTGACGCCCCTGACCGGCGACCTCTCGTGGGACGTCTCCGGCTTCAGCCTCGACGAGGCGAAGACGCGCGTCCTCTACACGGTCAACGAAGCCGGCTACACGAAGCTCTTCGCCCTCGACGCGAAGACGTTCCAGCCGGTCCGCCTCCCGAAGCTCCCCGAGGGGGCGGACCACGTGTACGCCGGCGCCTCGACCCGCGACGGGCGCTTCACGACGTTCGGCGTCGAGACCGCCACCGCGCCGCGCACCTCGTACGTCTACGACTGGCAGAGCGGCGCGCTCACCCGCTGGGTCGTCCCGAGCGCCCCGGAGATCGACACGACGACCTTCGCCGCCGCGACGCTCGAGCACTACCCGGCCCGCGACGGGACGAAGATCCCGGCGTTCGTCCGGCGGCCGAAGAGCTGCGACCCCGCCCCTTGTCCGGTCGTCGTCGAGTTCCACGGCGGACCGGAGGGGCAGGCCCAGCCCGGCTTCTCGACCTGGGCGCAGGCCTTCGTCGACGCCGGATTCGTCTTCGTCGAGCCGAACGTCCGCGGCAGCGACGGCTACGGGCGGACCTGGCTCGACGCCGACAACGGCCGGAAGCGCCTCGACGTCTGGACCGACATCGAGGACGCCGCGACCTGGGCCCGGAAGGCGTTCGCCGCGAACGGGAAGGAGCCGAGAGTCGGCGTGACAGGCGGCAGCTACGGCGGCTACGCCACGCTCGTCGCGATGACGAAGTTCGCCGGGGCCTACGACGCGGGCGCCTCCATCGTCGGCATCTCGAACCTCCTCACGTTCCTCGAGAACACCGCCCCCTACCGCCGCATCCTGCGAACGACCGAGTACGGCGACCCCGAGAAGGACCGGGAGGCGCTCCTCGAGCTCTCGGCGACGACGCACCTCGCGAAGCTGAAGGCGCCGCTCCAGATCCAGCAGGGGGCGACCGACCCGCGCGTCCCGGTGGGCGAGGCGATCCAGATGTACGAGGCGGCGCAGAAGACCGGTGTGCCGACGGAGCTGATCGTCTACGCCGACGAAGGCCACGGCGCCGGCAAGCGCGACAACCAGGTCCTCATGCTCGGCCACGCCCTCCGCTTCCTCGAGACCCACCTGAAGGGGGCGCCGACGAAGTAGCTCGGCGACCACCCCGGGCCCCTCCCGCTGGAGCCGCCGGGAGGGGCCCGACATGAGGGGTCTGGTCTACACTCTACACTCTGCTCGTAGCAGAGTGTAGAGTGTAGACCAGACCCCTTCTCGCTTGAGGCCCCCCGGGTCCAGATTGGCTGGCCCAATCGCCCTCGGAATGGCTCTTGAAAACGAGAATGGATGACTCATACTGTCATCCAGATCAGGCCAATCTGAAGATTGGTCCGCAAGAGAGGCCGGAAGGGAGGCGGAGCGTGGACATCCGGATCGATCGGCAGAGCGGCGTCCCCGTCTACCTCCAGATCCGGGGCGGCATCCGCGACCTGATCCTCTCCGGGCGCCTCCCCGACGGATTCCGCCTCCCTCCCGAGCGGACGCTCGCGAAGGCGCTCGGCGTCAACCGGACGACGATCCTCTCCGCCTACCGCGAGCTGAAGTCCGACGGCCTCGTCGAGGCGCACGTCGGGCGCGGCACGGAGGTCGCTTCTCAGCAGGTGCTGAAGAGCGAGGCGGAGCCGGCCGGTCCGCTCCCCTGGCGACAGCTCGCCCGCGACGGGGGCGTGCGTGAGCCCGACCCTCTCGTCCGCGACGTCCTCGCGCTGACCGAGCGGCACGACGTCATCAGCCTCCAGGCCGGGCTTCCCGCGGCTGAGCTCCTCCCGCTCGCCGAGCTCCGGCGCGTGCAGGAGGAGATCCTCGTCCGGAAAGGGCCCGAGGCGCTCCTCCACAGCCCGACGGAGGGAGTCACGGCCTTTCGCGAGGCGCTCTGCCGCCACATGGTCCCGCGCGGCATCCGGACGAGCCCCGACGAGGTCCTCGTCACCTCCGGCTCCCAGCAGGGGCTCGACCTCGTCGCGCGGACCCTCCTCTCCCCCGGCGACGTCGTCGTCGTCGAGGAGCCGTCCTACTTCGGGGCGCTCGAGGCGTTCCGGTCGGCGCGCGTCCGCCTCCTCGGCGTGCCGGTGGACGCCGAGGGCATGCGCACGGACATCCTCGAGGCGCTCCTCGCCCGCCAGAAGCCCCGCCTCGTCTACACGCTCCCGACGTTCCAGAACCCCTCGGGGACCGTCCTCTCGCCCGCGCGGCGACGCCACCTCCTCGAGCTCTCGTGGCGCCACCAGGTGCCGGTCCTCGAGGACGACACCTACTCCGATCTCCGGTACGAGGGGTCGCCCCTCCCGTCGCTGAAGGCGCTCGACCCGTACGGGCACGTCATCCACCTCAGCTCCTTCTCGAAGGTCCTCTTCCCCGGACTCCGCCTGGGCTGGATCGCCGCGCCGCGGCCGCTCGTCCGCCAGCTGGCGCTCGTGAAGCAGACGGTCGACCTCCACTCCGGGACGCTGGGACAGTGGATCGTCGAGGGGTTCCTCTCTTCCGGGCTCCTGTCGGCCCACCTCGCACGAGTGCGCGCCGCCTACCGGCGGAGACGCGACGTCCTCCTCGAGGCGCTCGCGGCCGAGGAGGTCCCCGGCCTGACCTGGAGCCGCCCCGAGGGAGGCTTCTACCTCTGGTGCCGCCTGCCGGACGACGTCTCGCCGGCGAGCCTCCTCGCC
>JAGOBQ010000111.1 GCA_017999215.1 Thermoanaerobaculia bacterium | reverse complement strand
GCTGATCGGCACGTCGTCGAGCCCGGGCTCGCCGAAGAGGACGTGCTCGCGGGCGTCCTGGTCGGTCGCCCCTACGAAGAGGCGGCGGGGGAGCTTCCGGAAATCGTTCGAGGAGCCCGGCTGAGTGAAGAGGTACCGGAGCATCGACTCGTAGCCGTCTGCGCGGAACGGCGCCGCGAGGAAGTCCGAGTAGTCGAGGAAGAGCGACGACAGCGACGGGCTGACCCGTCCGCGGACGAGGTCCGCGAGGCCGGCCGCGAGCGCCCGCGTCGCCGTCTCCAGCGGCGCCGCGAGACTCGCGAGGTTGACGTGCGACATCTTCAGGAGCGAGAGGTCGCAAGGAGGGATACGCTCGCAGCCGGGGCCGGCGATCGACGCCATGAACTCGTCGATCGAGTAGCCGTTCGCGAGGATCCCCGTCAGGACCGCGCCCGCGCTGATCCCGAAGTACATGTCGAAGGCGTTCAGCGCGCCGGGCGGGAGACAGTCGGCCAGGCACTTCAGCGCGCCCATCTCGAAGTAGATGCCGGTGATCCCGCCCCCGGAGGCGCAGAGCGCCCTCGACCCGACGCGGCGCCCCGTCGTCATCCGGACGAGCTCGCCGCCGACGAGGCGTCCGAGCTCGGCCGAAGGCGGGAGGCGGGGACCGCGGCGCTCCCCGGCTCCGGGGGAAGGGTCCCGGAGGACCCGCCCGACGCCGCGGGCGCCGAGCAGACGGATGCGGTCGTCCACGACGACGGAGTCGGGTCCCGAGAGGAGGGCGAGGATGCGATGGAAGCCGAAGCGAAGCTCCGGGTCGGGCTCGGCGTCCATCAGGTCGAGGAGGCGGAGAGATCGCTCGAAGGTCTCCTCGAGGCGCGAGGCCGGACCTGGCACCGCCCGGAGGTCGAGAACGACGCCGTTGAAGTACTCCCGGTGGAGCGCCTCGTGGGCCTCGAGAGGGTCCTGCCGCAGAACGAAACGGAAGGAGGTGTCGCCGAGACGCAGGACGGTCGCCCCGTCCTCGCGGATGCGCGTCGCTCCGAGCTGCTCCGAGAGCGCCGCGAGCAGGCTGTCGGAATGGGCGCGGCTCGGGGCGAAGTAGAGCAGCTTCTTGCGGACCGGCCGTGCCGTGGTCTGATCCCGCACGCTTCTCGCCACGCTGCACCCCCCCGCCACGCCGAGGCGGTCGCTCGATCCGCCCTGCCGGCAATCTTCTCCCTTTGCCGCGAGGCGTCAAGCGCGACCGTTCGGCCGGGCAACGAGCCGAGGGCCACGGGGTGCGCATCCGGCCCGAAGCGCGGCCCATGGGAAACTACGCCGGAGGAGGAGAGACCAGATGCCCACCGCTCGCGAACGGACTGCCCTCTGGGGGCGGACGATCTTCAGGATCCTCGGACAGAACCGGCTCAGCCAGGCGGGCGTCGTCGTCACGACCGCGACCGGGATCTCGATGGTCTTCCTCTGGGTGATCGAGCTGCTCCGCGGCGGGCACGGACACCCTTACTCCGGGATCATCCTCTTCATGATCCTGCCGGCCCTCTTCGTGGCCGGGCTCCTCCTGATCCCCGCGGGCTACCTCCTCCAGCGCTGGCGCGACAAGAAGGCCGGGAGGGCCGCCGAGCCGCCTCCGCCGGTCGACTTCGGATCGCCGAAGGTCCGCCGCGTCGCGACGTTCGTCGTCGCCGCGACGCTCCTGAACGCCACGATCGTCGGCTTCGCCTCCTACAAGGGGCTCGAGGTGATGGACTCCGTCGAGTTCTGCGGCGAGGCCTGCCACACCGTGATGGCCCCGGAGCTCGCGGCCTACCGAGGCTCGCCGCACTCCCGCATCGGCTGCGTCGAGTGCCACATCGGCGAAGGGGCCTCCTGGTTCGTGAAGTCGAAGCTCTCCGGCACCCGCCAGGTCTTCGCGGTCGCCTTCAAGACCTACTCGAAGCCGATCCCGTCGCCGGTCCACCACCTCCGTCCGGCGCGGGAGACGTGCGAGCAGTGCCACTGGCCCCAGCGGTTCACCGGGGACCGCGTCGTCATCAAGAAGAAGTACGCCGAGGACGAGAAGAGCACCGAGCTGACGACCGTCCTCGTGATGCACGTCGGCGGGCACAACGCGCAGGGGACCGTGGGCATCCACGGCCGCCACCTCGACGCCGGGTCGCGCATCAGCTACACGGCGATCGACGGGCGCCGACAGCAGATCGCCCGCGTCACCTGGAAGGACGACACCGGCAAGGAAGTGGAGTTCGCGAGCACCGAGGTCAAGGCGACGCCCGAGCAGCTCGCGGCGGGCGAGACCCGTTCGATGGACTGCGTCGACTGCCACAACCGGCCGACCCATGCGTTCGAGCTTCCGCACCGCGGCCTCGATCGCGAGATCACCGCCGGGGCGATCAGCCGCGACCTGCCGTTCGTCAAGAAGAAGGCCCTCGAGCTCCTGAAGGCGAAGTACTCCTCGCAGGAGGAGGCCGCGAAGGCGATCGAGGCGGGCCTCCGGGCCTTCTACGCCTCGGAGCACCCGGACGTCGCGGCCGCGAAGAAGGCCGAGCTCGACCGGGCCGTGAAGGCCGTCCAGTCGGTCTACCTCCGGAACGTCTTCCCGAACATGGACCTCGACTGGGGCTACCACCCGAACAACATCGGGCACGAGGACTTCCCGGGCTGCTTCCGCTGCCACAACGGGAACCTCGAGGCGAAGGACGGGACGACCGTCTCCGCAGATTGCGAGGCGTGCCACCAGGTCCTCGCTATGGAAGAGGAGAACCCGGAGATCCTCACGCAGCTCGGGCTGAAGTAGGCGGGAGGGGCAGGCGCGGAGGGCGCCGCGCGGGCGAGGAGGGGGGCGGCCGAGCCGACTCCCTCCTCGTTGCATGAAGGTGAGGGGACCGGTACCCGGGGATCCGCGACCGCCCGGCCTCGCGATCCGCGCCCGAGCGGGTCGTCGACAGGCTCGCGGGGCGGTGGACCAGCCGGGAGCGACGACGCATGCGGGGGCGTCACGTCCGGCGGCTGCGCCTCCGTGTGGCGTCGAAGAGCGTGTCCGCGAGAAGGCTGCGGTGTCCGGTGTCGAGGCCAGCGGCGAGCCGCTCGAACTCGAGGTATGCGAGGAGTCGCTCGCTCCGGAAGCCGACGAGAGCCTCCGCGAAGTCGAAGTCCCGTCGTTCCCATCCCTCGCGGAGCCACGAATGCCATCCGCGTTCCAGCGTGACGCGCATGTCCCTGGCGCTGATCGAGACGCGCAGAGGCTCGTCCTCCGGGTGGTGCCGGGAGGGATCGAAGCCGACGATGAACCCAAGGGCGGGGTCGACGCCGAGGAGGACGCGGGTAAACAGACCGAAGGGGTCTCGCCGGCCGGATCGAACATCGGAGGAGGCCGGGAAGCAGACCGTCGTGCCCGCCCGAGTTCGCCGGGTGCCGGCGAAGGTCAGACGGTATAGGAAGCCGCTGAAGCCCGAAGGCCTGCAGAGGGGATCCTCGAACGAGATACGAAAGCCGACCCGGTCCGTTCCCTCGACCCGAAGCAGGCTGCCGCCGGAGCGAGAGAGCGAGCCGCAGAGATGGTCGAGGAGCGGCGAGTCCGCGGGAACGGACGGACAGAATCGGGCCCTCGCCATCCTTTCGAGGGTATCGAGCTCGCGCCAGGAATGGAGCTCCCCCGGGCTGTTGAGGCAACGGGACGCCACGGGACTGGTCCGGAGCCTCTTCGGCTGGCGGCCCGGGCGTCTGCTCGAGTACCCTGGCGACGTGCGGGGGCGGCTCGCCGACGGCGTCTACGACCATCTCCTCGACGATGCGCTGAAGGCGCTCGTGGGGGATGTCGGGCCGGGGCGCGAGGCGGCGATCGCGGACCTCGATCCGGGGCGGACGCCGTCGTTCGTCGCGGCGCACCTGAAGCCGCTCGTCGAACGAGTCCTCGCTTCGGTGCAGGGCGATCCGGCCGAGAGACAGCGACGCCGGTTCGAGATCCTGAACCGGATTCTCGCGACCCTTGCTCAGGCGGCTCACGAGCACTGCGCCGAGTCGCCGTTCGGCGAAGGAGAACTCCGCGTCGACGGGCCGCGGCACCTGCGCCTCGTTCGGCCCCGGCCTGCGCTCGGGGCCCTGCCTCCGGTGGTCCTGCCCGAGACGCCGCTCGCCGAGAGCGCGCTCCTCGTGAACGCCTCCGGCGAGCCGTCGCTCGCGAGCGAGCTCGCGCGTGAGCTGGCGACCGCCGATCGGGTGGACCTACTCTGCGCGTTCGTGAAGTGGAGCGGCCTTCGGGTGCTGCTCGAAGCCCTGGGGGCCGTCATCGAGCGGGGGAGGGGGCGCGGCGGCGCCTCCCCGGTGCGTGTCCTGACGACGACGTACATCGGCGCGAGCGAGGTCCGGGCCCTTGAGGCGCTCGCGGAAATCGGCGCCGAGGTGCGGATCTCGTACGACGACCGCCGAACGCGCCTCCACGCGAAGGCGTGGCTCTTCCACCGTGAGAGCGGCAGCCACACGGCCTACATCGGCTCCTCGAACCTCTCACACGCCGCGCTCCACGAGGGGCTCGAGTGGAACGTCAGGCTCTCCTGGCGCGACTCGGCCCTGCTCCTTGCGAAGTTCCGGGCGGCGTTCGAGTCGTACTGGGAAGCCGACGAGTTCGAGCCGTACGAGCCGGGCCGCGACCGCGAGCGGGTCGTGCGGGCTCTCGCAGCGCAGAGGGCGTCCGGAGAGGAGCGGGGCCCGGCGCTGAGGCTCGACCTCTCGCCCCACCCGCACCAGGAGCCAATGCTTGAGGCGCTGCGGGTTGAACGGGAGCACGGCCACTGGAAGAACCTCGTCGTCGCGCCGACGGGGACCGGCAAGACGCTCGTGGCGGCGTTCGACTACCGCGAGCTGCGGGCGAAGCTCCCGCGGGCCAGGCTCCTCTTCGTCGCCCACCGCGAGCGGATCCTGACGCAGAGCCGCGACGCATTCGCGGCCGTCCTGAGGGACCCCGGCTTCGGCGAGCTGCTGACGGGTGGACACGAGGTGGCCCGGGGAGAGCACGTTTTCGCGACGATCCAATCGCTTTCGCGGATGTCATTCGCGGAAGAGCTGCCCGCCGAGCATTTCGACGCCGTCATCGTCGACGAGTTCCACCACGCGGAGGCGCCGACCTACGAACGGCTCCTCGCGCACGTGAGGCCGCGCGTCCTCCTCGGCCTGACGGCGACGCCGGAGCGGTTCGACGGAAAGGACGTGCGGCGCTGGTTCGACGGACGGACGGCGTACGAGATGCGCCTCTGGGAGGCCCTCGAGCAGGGGCTCCTCGCGCCGTTCCAGTACTTCGGCGTGAAGGACTCGGTCGATCTCGACGACGTGGCGTGGAAGCGGGGGTGGGGCTACGACCGGGGAGAGCTGGCGCGGCGCTACGTCGTGGCCGGCGGCGCGGAGGCGCGGGCGCGGCTCGTCCTTCAGGAGGTCGAGCGGCGCGTCGCCGACCCTCGGCGGATGCGGGCGCTCGGGTTCTGCGTCTCGGTGGAGCACGCCCGATTCATGGCCGAGAGATTCGGGGAGGCGGGCATAGCGAGCGAGGCGGTCGTCGGCGAGACACCGTCGGAGGATCGGGAGGCGGCCGTCCGCCGGCTCGAGTCGGGCGATCTGCAGGCCCTCTTCACCGTCGACCTCTTCAACGAAGGGGTCGACATCCCGACCCTCGACACGGTCCTCTTCCTGCGTCCCACCGAGAGCGCGACGGTCTTCCTCCAGCAGCTCGGACGAGGGCTGCGCCTGCACCGTGAGAAGCCGTGCCTGACGGTTCTCGACTTCATCGGGAACGCGCGGCGGGAGTTCCGCTTCGACAGACGCTTTCGCGCGCTCCTCGGAGGGACGACGCGGCAGGTGGCGCGGCAGATCGAGTCGGGGTTCCCGTACCTCCCGCCCGGCTGCGCGATGCAGCTCGACCCGAGGGCGATGCAGGTCGTCCTCGAGAGCATCCGCCGGAACATCGGGTCCGGACAGCGTTGGCTGGCGCAGGAATTGGCGGCGCTCGGACCCGGGGCGACCGTCGGCGAGTTCCTTCGAGAGACCGGCGTCGAGGCCGTGGAGCTCTATACCGGAGGCGCGGGAAGGCGGAGCTTCAGCTCGCTGCGGCACGCGGCATTCGGTGGGGAGCCCCTGGGCGACGAGGCTCGCGAACGCCATGCGCGGCTCGCCAGCATCCTCCACGTGAACGACCCCCTCCGGCTCGGCTTCCTCGCGGACCTGGCTTCCGGGAAGCAGCTGCCGGCGGGGGAGCGCGCCGAGAGGCTCGCGGCGATGGCGGCGGCGGCGCTCCTCGACGTCCGTCGGCCGGCGGAAGCGATTGCGGCGCTCGAGGCGGCCCGGGAGGATTCGAGATACCGGGAGGAGCTCGGGCAACTCGTGGACTACCTCGACGACAGCCGGCGGGAAGGAGTGCTCGACTGGCGCGACCTCGGGCCGGTGCCTCTCCAGCTTCACGCGCGCTACCGGCAGGACGAGATCCTGGCCGCGCTGCGGGCGGGTGGGGCGAGTGGCATTCCGCGCCTTCAAGGGGGCGTCTACTTCGAGCCGGCGAGCAACACGGACGTTCTGCTCGTGACCCTTCGAAAGACGGAGGGGAACTTCTCCCCCACGACGATGTACCGGGACTACGCGATCTCGCCGTCGCTCTTTCACTGGGAGAGCCAGAATTCGGCGCACGCAGGGACGGAGGCCGGAAGGCGGTACGTCTCCGGTACGAGCAACGTCGTCCTCTTCGTTCGGGAGGTGCAGGAGCAGGCGAACGGCGTGGCGGAGGCCTACGCGTTCCTCGGCAAGGTGACGCTCGAGTCGTGGGAGGGCGAGCGCCCGATGCAGGTCGTCTGGCGTCTCGCCCATCCGATGCCGGGCCCCCTCTACGCCCACGCGACTGTCGCGGCAGGCTGAAGGAACGAAGGGCCCGGTCCTCGCGGACCGGGCCCTTCCGTGTTCGAGCTGGAAGGGGGGGCGTCAGGCCTTCGGCTTCTCCGGGTCCTTCGCGTCGCCCTCGGTCTCGGCCATCTCCGCCTTCGCGCGCTCCCTCTCCTCGGCCTCGAGGATCCGCTCCAGCTCGAGCGGGTGCTCCTCCTCCATCTCCTTGTGGGAGAGGTGGCCGGTCCAGAAGGCGGTGTTCAGCGGGTAGGAGTCGGGGTTGAACATCACGAAGTAGAAGTGCCAGACGATGATCGCGAGGGTCGCGAGGATCGCCTCGTAGTAGTGGACCGACCGGGCGACGTCGTAGCCGAGCTTCCCGAAGAGGTTCATGAAGCTGTTGTCGAGCCACATCGCGAAGCCCGTGGCGGCCATGACGATCGTTCCCCAGATGAGGGCCCAGTACTCGGCCTTCTCGATGTAGCTGAAGCGGTCGAGCTTCGGCTTCACCGGGGTCATCCCGAGGTTGTACTTCAGCATGTCCAGGAGGTCGCGGGCGTCCTTGAGGCGGAACCAGAGGTCCTTGACGAGCTGCCGCCCGCGCGCCGTGAAGATCACGTAGTAGAGGTGGTAGGCCGACGCGAGGCACATGACGATCGCGGCGATGCGGTGGATCCAGCTCCGCGCCTCGAAGGCCGAGGAGGAGAGGTTCCGCAGCGCGACGACCCACCAGGAGTCGGGGAACCGGAGCATGAAGCCGGTGATGACGAGGACGATGAAGCTGATCGCCAGGGCGCCGTGCTGGAGGCGCTCCTCGAGCGTCATGCGCAGGTAGAGGCGGTGGGGCGCCGGCTCGACCTCGACGAGGCCGTGGCGGACGTGGTGCTGGTGGCGCGACTTCTTCACGAAGTCGAGGATGTTGTGGGCCGCCATGCCGCCGATCGTCCCGACGATGAGGCCCGCGTAGATGAAGCCGATCCACCAGAGGAGAGGCTCCTCGTCCTTCGAGGTGGCGTCGACGTGGATCTTCCCCTGCGCGAAACGGGCGCCGGCGCCCGGGTGGCACTCTCCGCAGGTCTTTACGAGGTTGTCCTTGTGGATGCGCGAGGCGGGGTCCGAGGAGGGGAGGATCTCGTGAGAGCCGTGGCAGCTCGCGCAGTTCGCGACGTTCGCCTGCCCGCCCCTCACCGCGAGGCCGTGGAAGCTCTCCTCGAACGTCTTGAAGGCGTCGCTCTTGATGTCGTACTTCTCGGAGAGGCGGAGCGAGGAGTGGCAGGGGGTGCAGACCTTCTGGGCGACGTTCGCGGCGGCGACCGGGGAGTTCGGGTCGCTCGCCTTCAGGATGTTGTGCTCGCCGTGGCACGTCGTGCAGGTCGGTGCCTCGCGGACCCCGCGCGCGAGGGCCTTCCCGTGGGAGCTCTTCGCGAAGGCCTCGTCGATCCGGGTGTGGCAGCGCGCGCAGGTTTTCTCGATGTCGAGCGGCGTGGGGCCGGTGCCGTCGGCGGACTTCTTCCGGACGGTGTGCGCGCCGTGACAGTCGACGCAGTTCGCGGCCTTCTCGTTCCCCGCGAGGAGGGCCCGGCCGTGGACGCTCTCCTCGTACTTGGCGATGAAGCCGGCTCCCGGCGAGACGCGCGCGCGAACGTCCTCGTTGTCGAGGTGGCAGGCGAGGCAGAGCTTCTCCTGGGCCTGCTTGGCGCTCGCGGGCGGGGCGCCGTCGGGCACGGAGACGAGAGCGGTCTTGTGGCAGGTGAGGCAGGCGGGGGCGTCCTTCACCCCGGCCGCCACGGCGCGGCCGTGAGCCGAGTCGGCGAACAGTCCGACCTCGGTCTCGTGGCACGTGGCGCAGACCTTTCCGACGGCGGCGCCCGCGAGGGGCGAGCCGGGGTCGGCGACCCGGACGACGTCGTGCGCGCCGTGGCAGTCGGCGCAGGCGATGGCCGTCGGGTCGTCCTTCATCATCGGGTGGAAGGCGTGGCTCTCGGCGACGGAGTCGTGGCAGGTCGTGCAGTCGGCGGGGGCCACCTTCGGGCCGTGCGGGAGCTCCTTGAGCTTCGCCAGGTCGGCGTGGCAGTCGACGCACGCGAGCCCCGCCTCTCCGTGGACGGAGGCGGAGAGCGCCTTCTTCGGGGCCTTCTTCCCCTTGCCCGCCGGCTCGGAGTGGCAGGCGAGGCAGTCGTCGTCCGTCGGCGGTTTCGCCGAGGCCGTCGCGGCGAGGGCGAAGGAGGCTGCGAGGACGACCAGGAGGACGATGCCGGCGCGAAGCCGGTCGAAGAGCTCAGTCCGGGTGCTGTCGGTCACGAGTACCCCCGGCCGCGGATTATTCGGACCGCCGGAGGCCTCTTCAATGATTCAGAGGCATCAGTTGGTGCCGAAGCTGAGATGGTATCTCGCGGCTGCCGCGGGCGGCGACGAACCCTCGGCGAGGCGGAGCGGGCGTTCGGGAGAGGGTTTCCGGGCCCGGGCTTCACGCCGCTGTCACCGGTCTTGCCCCGGGCGGCATTTCCCGGTTGACGGGCCGTCGGTTGAATGAATATTATCTCGTGAACGTGAATACACATTCAATCGCATCCGTTCTTCGGCGGCGCGACGCCATCCTGCGCGTGGTGCGGGAGGAGGCCGTCCGGTCGCAGGAGGAGCTCCAGCGCATCCTCGCGGAGCGCGGGTTCGAGGCGACGCAGCCGACCCTTTCGCGCGACGTGCGCGAGCTCGGGCTCGTCAAGACGCCACGGGGTTATGCCCTCCCCGGGTCGCCGGACCCGGGGGTCGACGCCCAGCGCCGGGCGGAGCGGCTGGAGAAGGCCCTCGCCGAGGCGGTCCTCTCGGTCCGCGTCGCGGGCTCCCTCGTTGTCCTGAAGACCCCGCCCGCGGGCGCGCACCCGATCGCGCGCGTCGTCGACGAGGCCGCCCTGCCGGAGGCGGTCGGGACGATCGCGGGCGACGACACGGTCTTCGTCGCCACCCCCGATCCCGCCGCCGCGAGCGCCCTCGCCGCGCGCCTCTCCAACCCGTCCGCGGCCGATCGCAGGCGCCGCGGCTGAAGTCCGGACGTGCGAGCCGGAAGATGAGGACCTCGAGCGTGATTCGTGTCTCCGTCGTGGGCGCCGCGGGCTATTCCGGCGCGGAAGCTGTCCGTCTCCTCGCGCGCCACCCTCGTGCCGCTCTCGCCGGCCTCTTCGGGAGCCCGGGAGGGAAGGGAGCGGCGTTCGCCGACCTGCACCCCGACCTCGCCGGCCTCACCGGCCCCGACGTCGTG
>JAGOBQ010000633.1 GCA_017999215.1 Thermoanaerobaculia bacterium | reverse complement strand
CCCCCGCGGCCCCCCCGAAGCCCGCCGGCCCGAAACCGACCGATGCGACCGGCAAGCCTCTCGTCGCCGCGCTCGCCGCGGCCGTTCCGGGGGCCGTCCTCGAGGCGTACGAGTTCGTCGGGGAGACGACCGTGAAGGTCGAGCCGGGCAAGCTCGTCGAGGCCTGCCGGCACCTGAAGGACGCGGAAGGGTTCACCTACCTCGTCGACCTGACGGCGGTCGACTGGAAGGAGCGCGACCCGCGCTTCGACGTCCTCCTCCTCCTCCATTCCTTTTCCCGCGGCCAGGAGCGCCTCCGCCTGAAGGCCGCGGTCGGCGCGAGCTGCCCGTCGGTGACCGGCGTCTGGCTCACGGCGAACTGGATGGAGCGGGAGGTCTTCGACATGTACGGGGTCCGCTTCGACGGGCATCCCGACCTCCGCCGGATCCTGACCTGGGACGGATTCCAGGGGTACCCGCTCCGGAAGGACTTCCCCGTCGAGGGAATCGACACCGGCGCGGCGATCTATCCGGAGCGATACCCCGAAGGGGGCGGACCGGGACCCAAGGACCCGAACCGGAAGGTGCTCTCATGAGCGAATCGACGCCCGGCACCGCCGCGCAGTTCCCCCCCCTCGAGGGGCCGCCCCTCCTCGGGCTCCACGAGATGGAGCTCAACTTCGGGCCCCAGCACCCGTCGACGCACGGCGTCCTTCGCCTCGTCCTGAAGGTCGACGGCGAGCGGATCGTCTCGGCCCGCCCCGACATCGGGTACCTCCACCGCGGGACGGAGAAGCTCTTCGAGACCGAGACGTTCCCGATGGTCATCCCCCACACGGACCGGATGGACTACGTCGCCTCGGCGACGAACAACCACGCCTACGTCCTCGTCGTCGAGAAGCTCCTCGGCGTCGAGGTGCCGAAACGGGCGCAGTACATCCGCGTCCTCCTCGACGAGATGCAGCGGATCTCGTCGCACGTCCTCTGGCTCGCCACGGCGGCGCTCGACCTCGGGGCGATCACGCCGTTCTTCTACACTTTCCGCGAGCGCGAGGTGATCCTCGACCTCTTCGAGGAGTACTGCGGGGCCCGCCTCACGCTGAACTGCATGCGGATCGGCGGCCTCCCGGTCGACCTGACGCCCGGATGGCTCGAGAAGGTCCGGGCGTTCACCGAGGCGTTCGAGGCGAACGTCGACGAGTACGAGGAGCTCCTGACCGAGAACCGGATCTGGAAGCAGCGGACGATCGGCATCGGGGTCCTCGACGAGAAGCGCTGCATCGAGTGGGGGATGACGGGGCCGGTCCTGCGGGCCGCCGGGAAGGCCTGGGACATCCGCCGGGCGCTCCCCTACGAGGTCTACCCCGAGCTCGAGTTCGACATCCCCGTCGGGAAGAACGCGGACACCTACGACCGCTACCTCGTCCGCGTCGCCGAGCTCCGCCAGAGCCGCCGGATCGTCCTCCAGTGCCTCGACTGGCTCGAGAAGAACCCGGGGACGGAGATCCGCGGCAAGGTGCCGCGCGTCATCAAGCCGCCGGCGGGCGAGGCGTACGCCTGCGTGGAAGCGCCGAAGGGGGAGCTCGGCTTCCACCTCGTCGCGAGCGGAGGCAACAAGCCGTACCGGCTCCACGTGAGGCCCCCGAGCTTCATCAACCTCCAGGCGCTCCCCGAGATGGCCCAGGGCCACCTCGTGGGCGACCTCGTGGCCGTCATCGGGACGATCGACATCGTCCTCGGCGAAGTCGACCGGTAGGAACGCGATGTCCGAGACCCTCATCCATTCCGTCCTGGTCCCCTTCGTCAAGGGGCTCGTCACCGTCCTCCTCGTCGCCGTCGCGGCCGGGATCCTGACCTGGATCGAGCGCCGCGGCCTCGGCCGCCTGCAGATCCGGAAGGGTCCGAACCGCGTCGGGCCGGCGGGCTTCTTCCAGTGGATCGCCGACGTCGTGAAGCTCGTCTTCAAGGAGGACGTCGTCCCCTCCCGCGCCGAGAAGGTCATTCACCTCCTCGGGCCGCTCCTCCTCTTCACGCCCGCCGTCGTCGTCCTCGGCCTCGTCCCGTGGGGCCCGGAGCTGACCCTCTTCGGCGTCACGACGCCGCTCCACGCCGCGGCCGACCTGAACGTCTCCCTCCTCCTGATCCTCGCGGTCTCCTCGATCGGCGTCTACGGGATCATCCTCGCGGGCTGGTCGTCGAACTCGAAGTACCCGCTCCTCGGCGGCCTCCGGTCCGCAGCGCAGCTGATCAGCTACGAGGTCCCGATGGGCTTCGCGATCGTCGCCGCGGTCCTGATGGCGGGATCGCTCTCGATGGTCGGGATCATCGAGGCGCAGAAGGAGGCCGGGGTCTGGTTCGTCTTCCCCGGCCTCGTCGCCTTCTTCCTCTACTTCGTCTCCGGCGTCGCCGAGACGAACCGGACGCCGTTCGACCTGCCGGAGGCGGAGAGCGAGCTCGTCGGCGGGTTCCACACCGAGTACTCGGGCTTCCGCTGGGCGATCTTCTTCATGTCCGAGTACGGGAACATGATCTCGATCGGCGCGGTCGCCACGACGCTCTTCTTCGGCGGCTGGCTCCGACCCTTCCCGAACGTCGCCTGGCTCTCGTTCCTCGACGTCGTCCCGGCGTTCTTCTGGTTCGCCGGGAAGGTCTTCCTCTTCCTCCTCGTCTACATCTGGTTCCGGGCGACGTTCCCGCGCTACCGGTTCGACCAGCTCATGTCGCTCGGCTGGAAGACGCTCATCCCGATCTCGCTCGGGAACCTCTTCCTCGTCGCCCTCGCGGCCCTCTGGGGCGCGCAGGGCCTGAAGGTCCTCGGGGCGGTCCTCGTCCTCCTCGTCGCCGCGGG
>JAGOBQ010000632.1 GCA_017999215.1 Thermoanaerobaculia bacterium | reverse complement strand
GGGCTCCGGCGCGAGAGGCTGAGCGCCCCGACGCGCTCGGAGACCTCCCCGAGGATGTCGAGGCGCTCCGGCAGGTCGGCCGTGGCGCGTGTCTCGTCGTCTCTCACGTTCCCCCCGCCCGGATCGTATGGGGAGCCGGCGGCCGAGTCCACGACGCCGGGCTATCCTCGCCCGCGCGAGGCGACCGCATGAGCCGAGGCCCGTCCTTTCCGGAATCGCTCGACCGCTGGGAACGCGCCCCCTCTCCGGAGCACGCCGCCGATCTCCTCGAGGCCGCCCGGATCGCGCTCTCCGCGGGAGGCACGCCCCCGGCTCTCTGGCACCGCTGGCTCGACGCGACGCGGCGGAGCGAGCACCTCCTCGCCCTCGGCGACCGCGAGGCCCGCCACCTTTGGGCCGACGCCGCGATCGGGGCCGTCCACGCGTCCGGATACGACCTCGCGCGGATGCTCGCCCAGCGCGTCGCGGCGCACCCGGAGCGGGCGCTCCTCGTCGACGGGCCGGCGCCGGGAGCGCCGCGCTGGAGCTACGCGCACGTGGCGCGCCGCGCCGACGCGATCGCGGCGATGCTCCTCGGCCTCGAGGCGGAGCCGCGCGTCGCGATCGTCGCCGAGAACGGCGTCGACTCGGCGTGCCTCGACCTCGGCTGCCTGCTCCACGGCCTCCTCGTCTCGCCCCTCTCGCCGCACCTGACGGCCGGCGAGCTCGTCGCCGCGTTCGACGCCCTCGGCGTGAACCTCGCCGTCGTCGCGTCCGAGGAGAGCCTCCGGCGGGTCCGCGAAGCGGCGCGACGATCGGCGCGCCCGTTCCGCGTCGTCCTCCTCGACGAGGCGGCCGAGCTCGCCTCCGAGCGGGACGTCGTCCTCGGCGAGGCGCTCGCGGCGCAGGCCGAGGCCTCCGTCCCGGCGCTCCTCGCGCGCGCCCCGCGTCGCGCGCTCGACGAGACGTGCACCGTCCTCTTCACCTCCGGGTCGACCGGCGGCCAGAAGGGGGTCGCCTTCTCGATGGCGAACCTCGTGACGAAACGCTTCGCGCGGGCCGCCGCGCTCCCCTTCGTCGGCGAGGAGGAGACCCTCCTCTGCTTCCTCCCGCTCTACCACACGTTCGGGCGCTATCTCGAGCTGCTCGGGATGCTCTTCTGGGGCGGGACCTACGTCTTCGCGGGGAACCCGTCGCTCGACGGCCTCGCCGCGGGCCTGCGCACGGTCGAGCCGACCGGGCTGATCTCGATCCCGATCCGCTGGGCGCAGCTCGAGAGCCGAGCGCGCGAAGCCGCGGGAGAGGCGCCCTCCGCCGAGGCCGCGCGCGCCGCGCTCCGCTCCGTCGTCGGAGGGCGCCTCCGCTGGGGCCTCTCGGCCGCGGGCTACCTCGCCCCGCAGGTCTTCCGCTTCTTCCAGGCGCACGGCGTGGAGCTCTGCTCCGGGTTCGGGATGACCGAGGCGACGGGCGGGATCACGATGACGCCCCCCGGCGAGTACGAGGAAGGGAGCGTCGGCCTGCCGCTCCCCGGCGTCCGCGTGCGACTGGCCGAGCACGACGAGCTCCAGATCGCCGGCCCCTACGTCGCGCGCTACCTCGACGAGCCGGAGCCGGCAGCGGAAGAGGAACGGTGGCTCCCGACCGGCGACGTCTTCCGCGTCCGTCCGAGCGGGCACCTCGAGATCGTCGACCGCGTCAAGGACATCTACAAGAACAGCCGGGGCCGGACGATCGCCCCGCGCCGCGTCGAGTCGCGCTTCGAGGGGGTCCCTGGCGTCCGCCGCGTCTTCCTCGCCGGGGACGGGCGGGACGACAACGTCCTCCTCGTCGTCCCCGACGCGGACGACCCGGTCCTCGCGGGCGACCCGCAGGGAGAATCGGCCCGCGACTACCTGCGGCGAATCGTCGCCGCCGCGAACGCCGACCTCGCTCCGTACGAGAGGGTCGTCGACTTCGCCGTTCTCTGGCGCGACTTCTCCCTCGAGGAGGGGGAGGTGACGCCGAAGGGGTCGTTCCGCAGGAAGGCGATCGAGAAGGCGTTCTCTCCGGTGATCGAAGGCCTCTACCGGAGCCGCGTCGTGCGGCTCTCCGGCGACGGATTCGAGGTCCGCGTCCCGCGCTGGCTCCTTCGCGACCTGGGGCTCCTCGAGGGAGACCTCGTCGTCGAACGGGGCCGCCTCGTCGATCGCCGGCACGGCCGCTCCGCGGCGCTCGCCGCCCGCGGCGACAGCGACGAGGTCCGGGTCGGGGGCCTCGCTTACCGCTGCGGCGGGCGGTCGGTCGACCTCGGCCTCCTCGCGCGCCAGCCGCTCCTCTGGCTGGGGAACCCCGAGCTCGCCGCGCTCCTGCCGGTGAAGGACGGCTGGGACACCCCGCTGACCGGCGGCTGCGCGGAGGTCCTCCTCCCGCCGCGCGAGGAGGTGCCGGAAGGGACCGACGTCCCGCTCCCGGCCCCGCTCCCCTCGCCGCAGCTGGCGGCGCTCCACAAGCTCTCGGTCGCGCTCCTCTTCGGCCCGCCCGAAGCGGCCCTCGAGGCGGTCGCCCGCGCCGAGGCGCTCCTCCGCCAGGGGGACCGCCGAACGGCCGAGCTCCTTCGCCGGCGGCTCCAGGCGCTCGCGCGCCACCCGGACGTCCGCGTCCGCTGCGAGGCGTACCGGGTCCTCCTCCTCGACGACCCGCTCGTCGATTCCGGGACGATCCTCCCCGCGTTCCTCCATTCGGGACTGCCGTTCCTCTCCGAAGAGAGCGTGGCGGCGATCGCGCGGGCCGAGCTCGGGGAAGAGCGGCTCACGGCCCTCCGCCGGCGCCTTCACTCCTACCGCGAGGCGATGACGGGGCCGCTGCCCGAG
>JAGOBQ010000631.1 GCA_017999215.1 Thermoanaerobaculia bacterium | reverse complement strand
CGCCGAGGGCGGCTTCCGCCGCCGCGGCCCCGCCCCTCCCCGGGACGCCCCCCTCCTCGCAGCTCGCGGCGCGGAAGGCACGCGCGATCGGACCCGCCGTGATGGGCGGCCGCGTCGTCTCGATCGCCGTCGACCCGGAAGACCCGTCGACCTTCTACCTCGGCCACGCGACGGGCGGCCTCTGGAAGACGGCGAACGGCGGGACGACGTACTCGCCCCTGCTGAAGAACGAGCGCGTCTTCTCGATCGGTGCCGTCGCCGTCGCCCCGTCCGACCCGCGCGTGATCTGGATCGGGACGGGCGAGGCGACGGACCGCAACAGCGCCGGCTTCGGGACCGGCGTCTTCCGCTCCGCGGACGGCGGGGCGACGTGGTCGCACACCGGCCTCGCCTCGAGCCGCGCGATCGCGCGAATCCGCGTCCACCCGTCGAACGCCGACGTCGCCTTCGTCGCCGTCTCGGGAGACCTGTGGACGAGAGGGGGCGATCGCGGCCTCTTCCGGACGACGGACGGCGGGAAGAGCTGGAAGAAGGCCCTCTCGGCCGCCGCGCCCGACGACTCCGACACCGGCTGCATCGACGTCGTCCTCTCACCCGCCGACCCGGGCGTCGTCTACGCGGCGCTCTACGCCCGCCGCCGGACGCCGTGGTCCTTCACGTACGGTCCGTCCCTGACGGGCGGGCGCGACGCGGGCGGAATCTTTCGCTCGGCGGACGGCGGCTCCACCTGGACGAAGCTCGCGGGCGGCCTACCCACCCAGACGGGCCGCATCGGCCTCGCCATCTCGGCTTCGAACCCGAAGGTGGTCATGGCGGTCGTCCAAAGCGACGCGGGAGGGACGAGCGGGATCGACGAGATCGAGAGCCGCGCCGGCGGGACCTTCCGTTCGGAGGACGGCGGCGACACGTGGGTCCGCGCCTCGCGCCTGAACCCGCGCCCCTTCTACTTCAGCCAGATCCGGATCGACCCGGTCAACGACCAACGCGTCTACGTTCTCGGCTTCGCCCTCTCCGTCTCGGACGACGGCGGCCGAACGTGGCGCGAGGACCTCTTCGGAAAGGTCCACCCCGATTGCCACGAGCTCGTCGCCACCGGGACACCGGCGCCGCGGCGTCCCGCCCCGCCGAAGGAGGGCGAGCCGCCGGAACCGGAGACGAGGCCGGTTTCGCCGCGCCTGCTCCTCGGAACCGACGGCGGCGCCTACCTGAGCGCCGATGCCGGCGGGACGTGGGACCACGTCGACTCGATCCCCTCGGGACAGTTCTACCGGATCTCCCTCGACGACGGGGCGCCTTACCGGATCTGCGGCGGCCTGCAGGACAACGTGAACTGGGTCGGCCCGAGCCGGACCTTCACGAAGGACGACATCGTCAATGCGGACTGGATCCAGGTGGGGGGCGGAGACGGCTTCTGGTGCGTCTTCGATCCGTTCGACCGCAACCTCGTCTACGCCGAGTCGCAGGAGGGTTTCGTCCACCGCTTCCACCTCGGGAGCGGCCAGGTGAAGAACCTCCGCCCCGAGCCGGCGGAGGGACAGCCGTCCTTCCGCTTCCACTGGAACTCGCCTCTCGTCCCGAGCCGGCACGAGAAGGGGGCGATGTTCCTCGCGGGGAACCGCGTCTTCCGCGTGACGGACAGGGGAGAGACGTTCACGCCGGTCAGCCCGGACCTCTCGACCCGGGAGCTGACGAGGATGACGGCGAAGGGGAGCGGAGCGGAGAACTACGGCGTCGTCTACGCCTTCGCCGAGTCGCCGCGGAAGGCCGGCCTCCTCTGGGCCGGGACGGACGACGGCAAGCTCTGGATCACCGAGGACGGCGGGGCGAAGTGGACCGATCTGACCGCCTTCCTCCCCGCGGCCGCGAAGGGACAGTGGATCGCCCGCGTCGAGGCGGGGCGGCACGACGAGAGGGTCGCCTACATCGCGGTCTCCGGCTTTCGGAGCGGGAACCACGCGCCGCTCCTCTTCAGGACGGCCGACCTCGGCCGGACGTGGACCTCGATCGCCGGCGACCTTCCGATGGACGAGCCGGCGGACGTGATCCGCGAGGACCCGAAGAACCCCGACGTCCTCTACGCCGGCACCGAGTACGGCTTCTACGCCACCCTCGACCGCGGCGCGACCTGGTCGACGCTCGGCGATCTCCCCACCGTCCCCGTCGACGACATCGCGATCCACGAGAGGGACCGGGACCTCGTCGTCGCGACGCACGGCCGGAGCCTCTTCGTCATCGACGACGTGACGGCCCTGCAGGAGCTCAGCCCCGAGATTCGCGCGAAGGCGCTGCACCTCTTCCCGCCGCGCCCCGCCGAGGCCCGGCACCTCCTCCCCGGCTGGGCCGACTGGAACGGACAGGCGCGGTTCCGGGGCGAGAACCCGAAGGAAGGAGCGCTCGTGACGTTTTGGGTCAAGGAGGCGACCGGAGAGCCGGTGAAAGTCTCGATCGCCGGCCCGGACGGCCGGCCCGTCGCGAACCTGACCGCGCCCGGCATCCCGGGCCTCGGTCGCGTCTCCTGGGACCTCAAGAAGACGAAGGACCTCCTCACCGGGTACGGCGGCCTTCCGGCCGACCGGCACGTGGCCCCCGGCGACTACCGCGTGACGGTGGCGTACGGCGAGGAGAAGAGCACGCAGACGTTGAAGGTTACGGCGACGGAGGGGGTCGAAACCCGGTAGCGCGTCGTCAGGAGGCGGAGGCCTTCGGCCGGGGAGCCGCGGGGAGCGTGACGGTGAACGTCGTGCCCTCCCCGGGCGAGGTCGTCAGGCGGACCGAGCCCCCCATCCGCTCGCAGAGCTCCCTCGAGATCGAGAGGCCGAGACCCGTCCC
>JAGOBQ010000110.1 GCA_017999215.1 Thermoanaerobaculia bacterium | reverse complement strand
CCAGTACGTCGGGGTCGTGGAGGTCGAGTAGGTGTAGGAGATCCTGTACGCGGGCTTCTCCTCCTCGAGGACGTTCGCCCCCGCGGGACCCCAGTACCCCCATCCGGTGTCGCTGGCCTGCCAGGGGAGGTCGACCTTGAGGCCGTTCGACGGCGAGCTCGGGATGCCGGTGTCCGCCGGCAGGGTGCCCCCCTGCTTTCGCAGGAAGTGCAGGTAGCGGAGATTCTCCGCCACCTGCTGGGCCTTCATGGTCATGTCCGTTCGAGCGGCCGAGCCCGAGTCGGTGAGCAGCGCCAGCGAGTAGAGCTGCAGGACACCGACCATGAGCATGGCGAGGATCGCCATGGCGACGAGGACCTCGACCAGGGAGGTGCCGCGCTTCCGCCGGTTGGACGAGGTGGTGTTCATCATCGTGCAGGCCTCGTGTGCATTTCTGTCCCTAGGGGACGCGCGCGACTCTCGCTTTGAAGAGAGGACTGATCGAGACCGTGTAAGTCACGAGCGGGGTGAGTGACCCGGCAATCATGTCGCGGTGAGAGAGCTGTAGCGTCGCGGGGCCGGAGATCATCACGTCGGCGGCGCCAGGGATCTGCGCGCGTCCCATGGAATCGCAGCGGAGAGCGGCGGAGACCGGGCCGCTCGAGGGCCGCAACCACTGGCTGTTGAAGTTCTGCGCGTTCAGAGCGGTGTTGGAGAGGGCGACATCCTCGGGCAACCGGACTCGATGGAGGATCCGATCGACGGGTGCGGCATCGTCGAAGAGTCCGTCCCCGTTCGTGTCGATGTCGAAACCGTCCTGGTCGTTGTTCTGATCGATCGTGACGACCACATCGGTTCCGACCCCGGCCACGTACTTCCCGAAGACGAGGTACGTGGGCACATTTCGGTTCTGCATCTCGGTCAGTGTTCGACCGACGAGGGTGTTTATCTCTGCGGAGGCCGTGTTGAGCCGCTGCCTCCTCAGCGCGGAAAGGACCCCGGTGAGGCCCAAGCTGAGGGTGATACCGATGATGGCGACGACGACGATGAGTTCGACGAGCGAGAAACCCCTTCGTCTCTTCCCGGGCGGAGACCAACGGCCCGTTGGCATCTGCTCTCCTCCTCGAGCCCCGCTCGGCGGGACCCTGCGTCAGGAACACAGCAACTCGCGGGCCGTACCGGGGGCGTGAGAGCTAAGTCTCTCCGGGTCAGTATGTTGGAGCTGATGGCATACGCGGGTGAGGTGGTTTCGGCGAAACGAGGTGTTCCGTTTCGTAACGCCCACGGAGCGGGACTCGATAGAGCGTGACGCCGCCCGACTCGAAGGCGGGGACGAGGAGGCCGGGGTAGGCGCGGAAGAGGGCGCGGTGCCCCTCGCCGTGCGCCTCGACCTCCTCGTCCCCCGAGACGACCCACCGGACCTCGCGGCGCGAGAGGACCTCGGGGAGGTCGTCGAGGGAGAGGGGATCGTAGAGGCGCGCGACGTCGAGGATGCGCCGGTCGAGCTCGGGGCGGGGCTGGCCGCGCTGGAGGAGGTGGTAGTCCCAGCCGATCACGGTCGGGAGGCCGGTGCGCGAGGCGAAGCGGGCGTACTCGCGGTAGGAGGGGCCCCAGGCCTCGGCGATCGCCGGGAGGCCCGGAACGCGCGCCTCGAGGAAGACGAGGGCCGCGGCCTCGCCGGGGCGGTGGCTCCGGAGGAAGGCGAGGCCGTCGAGCGTGCCGCGCGGCGTCTCGACGCGGCGCGTCCGGAGGTGCCCGCCGAGCGCGAGGAGCGAGGTGGCGAGGGCTCCGAGGAGCGCCGCGGCGGTGAGGAGTGCGGCGATGGGGCGGGCGGGCGCGCGCGGCGCGGGGCGCGCGAGGAGGAGGTCGAGCGCCCCGGCCCCGGCGACGGCGAGGAGGAGGGTGGCGTCGAGACCGAATTTGAAGACGGTGTTCATCCGGTCCCAGACGAAGAGGAGCTCGCAGAGGGTGAGGAGGCCGAACGCCGCCGCCGCGACGGCGGGGAGGGCGCGCTGCGCGGGCGGAAGGCTGCGGCCGAACGCGAGGAGGAGTGCGAGGAGCGCGAGGCCGGCGAGGAACGCTCGGACGGACGGCGCCGGAGCGAGGCGACCCGTCGCGAGCGCCGGCAGGTCGACGAGGGAGAGGGAGAGAAGGAGCGCGAGACCTCCGGCGAGCGCGCCCGCGCGCCGCGGCCGGGCCGGGTCGTGCCGCGTCTCGCGCAGGCGGGCGAGGAGGAACGGGACGACGAGGGCGAGGCCGAGGCCGTGGACGAGGAGGAGCGAGAGGGCGTCGTAGCCGGGCCCGCGCTCCCAGCCGAGGTGGCGCGGCGGCGGCGTGTAGGCGCGCCAGAACGGGAGCGTGACGAGGAGCGCCGGGAGCGCGACGGCGAGGCCCGGGACGACGACGCCGGCGAGGAGCCGGCCGAGGCGCCGCGCCGGGATCGGCGGCGCGGGGCGCGGCGTCGCCGCGAGGGCGGAGGCGGAGAGGAGGAGGACGACGAGACCGCCGGCGGTCGGCGCGCTCCAGCCGTTCGTCACGAGGAGGAGGGCGAGGAAGAGCGACGCGAGGGCGAGGAGGAGCGAGCGGCCGAAGGGAGGGACGTTGACCTCCGGGCTCGTCCTCTGCCGGAATGCGAGGAGGAGGACGGCGAGGAGGCCGAGGAGGAAGGGAAAGGCGAGGAGGTGCGCGTGGAGGTCGGCGAAGAGGAAGCTCCAGAACGGGAACTCGTTGATCTCGTTCTGCGTCTTCAGGACGCGGGAGACCGACCAGAAGAGGTCGAAGTCGACCGCCCTCCGGCGCGCGTACTCGAGGAGACCGGCGAGGTTGCCGGCGAAGAGGCCGAGGCCGACGGCGAGGGCGCCGGCCCGGAGGCGCCCGCCGAGGAACGCGCCGGCCGCGAGGAGCGCGGCGGCGGTGAGCGCGGCGGTCGCCGCGAGGCCGAGGTTGAAGGCGAGCGCGGGGTGGACGCCGAGGGCCTTCGCGAACGCCGCGACGAGGAAGTGGCCGAAGTAGGTGTACGAGAGCGTCGTCCCGGCGAGCCACGGCTCCGGCGGCGGGAGGAGCTCCGAGCGGAGGAGCGCGTTGAGGAACGAGAAGTCCATCGGCTTCTCGCCCCAGTAGATCTCCGGCGAGAACGCCCGGACGGCGGCGAAGAAGAGGAACGCGCCGAGGAAGAGGCCTTCGGTGGCGACGAGCTCGCGGCGCGGGAGCGCGGGCAGCGGGCGGGAGGAGAGCGCGCCCGCGAGGACGACGGCGACGGCGGCGGCGAGGGCGAAGGACGGGACGAACGCGAAGAGGCCCCAGGCGACGAGGGCCCACGCGGCGAGGCCGAAGAGCGCGACGCCGGCCACCTTCGCGAGCGCGTAGACGCCCGGCACGGCGGGGAGGCGCGGCCCGAGGAGGCGCCAGGCGGCGAGGCCGAGCGCCTCGAGGAGGGCGAGCCAGAGGAGGAGCGCGAGCGGCGTGGAGCGCGTGCCGGAGATCCGCTGCTCGGAGTCGGCGTGCGGGTCGTCGGGGCGGGCGCGGAGGATGTCGCTCCGGCCGAGCGGGCGGGACGGCGTCGCCTCGCGGAGGAGGCGCTCGAGGGCCGCGGCGTCGAGGCGGGCGGCGTTCCGGAAGAGGGTGACGCGCGGGTGGTCGTAGACGGAGAACGACTCGTCGGCGAGCTCGGTCGGCAGGCGCAGGCCGAAGAGCTGCGGGGGCGAGGAGAACGTGCGGACGAGCTTCCAGCCGAGGTCGCCCGAGTAGAGGAGGCGGAGGAAGCGGTCGGTGTCGGGGTAGCGCTCCCGAGCGCGCGGGATCGCCCCGGTGTGCCGCTTCGTCGGGAAGACGAGGAGGTCCGCGGAGGCGAGCCTTTCGGCGAGGAGGCGCGTCTTCTCCGCGCCGTCGGGGTCGTAGAGAGGGAGGTCGGCCGTCCGGAAGCGGCTCGACGGGAGGCCGTCGACGGCGAGAGGGAACCCTTCTTCCCAGTGGGGGACGAGGAGCGTCGCCCCCTCGGCCGCGTTCTCGTGGAACCAGCGCGAGGCGGTGAGGACGGAGTGGGGGCGCGCGTAGATGGAGAGGAACGCGAGGAGGTAGGCGCCCGAGAGGCCGAGGACGGCGCGGCGGGCGAAGCGCCGCCCGCTCCCCTCTCCGTTGCGCGGCGCGAGGAGCGCGGCGGCGCCGAGGAGGAGGAGCGGGTGGAGCGGCAGGAGGTAGCGCGGGAAGCGGACCTCGAACGAGACGGTCAGGAGGAGGAAGGGGACGGCCCAGAGCCAGAGGAGGAGCTCGCGCCTCTCCCGGTCGCGGACGGCCGCGCGCAGCCGGAGCGCGGCGCCGAGGAGCGCGGCGACGCCGAGCGCGGGGCCGAGCCCCCAGAGGACGATCTCGGAGAGCTCGTAGAGGAGGTGCGGCGTTCCGACGTACTGGTTCGTGTAGGGGACGGAGCCGGCGTCGCGGACCATCGTCCCCTGTTCCGCCACGGCGGCGAGGAGCTCGCGCGGTGAGGTGAGGGCCGAGGGCTGACCGAGGAGGAACGCCGCGCCGAGGCCGAGCGCGGCGGCCCCGAGGGCGAGGGCCGCGCGCCCGAGGCGTTGCGCCGGGAGGAACGCGAGGAGGGGTGCGGCGGCGAGCGGGAGGAAGAGCGTCGCGGCGCTCGCCTTCGTCGCAATCGCGAGGCCCGCGGCGGCGCCGGCGAGGAGGAAGGACGGGGCGGTCCTCCGCTCGAGCGCGCGGACGAGGAGGAGGAGCGTGGCGAGGGCGAGCGTGACGAGGGGGACGTCGTTCGTCGCGAAGTGGGAGTTCTGGACGTGGAAGACGGCGATCGCGAGGAACGTGCCGGCGAGGAGTCCCGCCTTCTCGCCGAAGAGCTTCCGCCCGAGGAGCGCGAGGAGGACGCAGCCGGCCGCGCCCCACACGGCGGAGAGGGCGCGCCCGGTGAGGAGCGTGCCGTGCCAGGTGAGCGCCCCGGGCCAGGCGTGGGAGAGGAGGGAGGTCGCGGCGCGCGTGACGAGGAACGGGAGCGAGCCGTAGGCGTGGAACTTCGGGTCGAGCTTCAGCGGGGAGAACGAGAGCTCCTGCACCGCCTCGACGATCCGGCGCTCGTCGGGGTGGTACATGTGCCCCTGGTCCCAGTCGAGGCCGAAGAGGCGGACGCCGAGCGCCGCCGCGAAGAGGAGCGCGAGGGCGAGGCGGAAGGGGAGCGGCCTCGCCGGGAACATCAGATGGGGAGCCTCCGGAAGATCGGGGCCGGGAGCGCGCGGAGGATCGCCATGACGGGGCGCCAGAACCACGGGGTGTAGACGACCCGCCGGCGGCTCTCGAGCGCGGAGAGGACGTCGCGGGCGATGCGTTCCGGGGAGACGAGGAGCGGGGAGTCGGGAGGGAAGACGCCCCACGACATCGCCCCGTCGGCGGGGCCGGCCTTCACGCAGAGGACCGTGACCCCCTTCGGCGAGAGGCGCGCCCAGAGCCCCTCCATCGCGACGGAGAGCGCGGCCTTCGTGGCGCCGTAGGCGTAGTTCTTCCGCCGGCCGCGGTCCCCCGCGACGGAGGAGAACGCGCAGAGGAAGGAGCCGGGGCGGCTTTCGAGGCGCGTCGCGGCCGCCTCGAGGAGGGAGAGGGTCGCGCGGACGTTCACGTCGGCGAGCTCGAGGATCGCCGCGGGGTCGCGCTCGACGTCGGCCTGGTCGGGCATGACGGCGAACGCCAGGACGACGCCGGCGAGAGCGCCCGGTAGCGCCTCCTCCGCGCGAGCCGGGAGAGCGGCCGCAGCCGCGGAGTCGCGGGCGTCGAAGCCGAGGGCGGCGGTGGCGACGCCGAACCGGAGCGCGAGGTCGGCGGCGGTGCGTTCGGCCTCGGCAACGTCCCGCGCCGCCAGGACGAGGCCGCAGCCGCGGGCGGCGAGCCCTTCGGCCACGGCGCGCGCGAGGGCCGAGCCGGCGCCGGCGACGAGGACGTTTCCTTTCGCCGTGCTCTTCACCGCGCCTCCGCGAGGCCGAGGCGGCGCGCCTGCGATGAGGAAAAGCGGCCGTTCGGGTCGAGCCGCCGCTTCACCGCGAGGAACTCGGGGAGGCGGGGGTACATCGCGGCGAACGTGGCGGCGTCGGTGAGGGCGTCCTTCGCGAGGTAGAGCCTCCCACCGAGCGCGAGGAGGATCTCGTCGAGCCTGCGGGCGAGCGGGCGGAGCCGTTCCCCGACGTTCGGGACGTCGAGGCCGAGCGTGAAACCGGGCTTCGGGAAGGAGAGCGTGCCGCGCCCCTCCGGGCCGGTCGTCTTCAGGACCGCGAGGAACGAGGCGGCCCGCTCGCGCGAGATCTCCTCGAGGATGCAGCGGCACCCCTCCGCCGCGGTCTCGCGCGGGAGGAGCGCCTGGTACTGGACGAACCCGCGCCGCCCGTAGAGGCGGTTCCAGGAGCCGAGCGCATCGAGCGGGAAGAAGAAGCTCGCGGGGCCGGAGAGGCCGGTCGAGTCGCGCCCGGCGGCGTAGTAGAGGGCGTCGAACGCGGAGATCGTGAGCGGGCTCAGGAGGGCCGACGGCGCCTCGAACGGGACGTTCGGGCCGGGCCGCTCGGGGAGCGACCCGCGCGCGGCCCTGCCGCGCGGGAGCTCGGCGGCGAGGACGTGGTCGCCTCGCATCAGGACGCCGCGCCCGAGCGCCCGGCCGCGGGCGAGGCCGTCGATCCAGGCGACGGAGTAGCGGCTGAGGCTCTCCTCCTCCTCGAGGCGCGCGAGGATCTCTTCGAGGTTCTTCCCGCGCCGCTTGACGACGCGCACCCACGGCGTCTCGAGCGGCAGGAGCGCCAGGCGTGCCGAGAGGATGACGCCGGTCAGCCCCATGCCGCCGATCGTGGCGTCGAACGCTTCGGCGTTCTCCGACGGGGAGCAGCGGAGCGTCTCGCCCGAGGCGAGGAGGAGCGTCAGCTCCTCGACGTGGCGGCCGATCGTCCCGTCGACGTGGTGGTTCTTGCCGTGGACGTCGGCCGCGAGCGCGCCGCCGACCGTGACGAACCGGGTGCCCGGGACGACGGGGAGGAAAAAGCCGCGCGGGAGGAGGAACGAGAGGAGGCGCGCGAGCGAGGTGCCCGCCTCGCAGGTGACGCTCCGTCCTTCGGGATCGAATGCGAGGATCCGGCCGAGCCTCTCGGTCAGGACGACGGCGCCGGCGCCGTTCAGCGCCGAGTCGCCGTAGCTCCGGCCCAGCCCGCGCAGGGCGAGCGTCGCCTCCGGCGCGGAGCGGACGGCCGCGGCGACGGCGCGCCACGTCTCGGGGCGGTAGGCGGGCCCCGCCTCGACGGCGAAGCGACCCCAGCCCGAGAGCGAGAGGCGCGCCGCGCGGTAGGGGAAGCCCTCGGCGCGGGCGGTGGAGGCGGCGGACTCGTCGCTCAACCCCGCGATGATAGACGCGCGCCCCGGCGTCACCGGAGGTCGTCGAGGAGCGCCGCCGCCGCCTCGCGCGCGATCCTCACGGCGTAGTTCTGGCCGCGGTCCTCGGGGTAGACCTGCGCCATCGCCGCGGAGTAGAGGCCCGGGACGCCGGTCCTCACCGGCGGGAGGAACCTCGAGTAGTGCGTCCCGACGATCGGCTGAGCGGACTCGGCGCGGAAGAGGTGCCGCTCGAGGGCCGTCGCCTTCTCGAACGCGGGGGCGAGGCGCGCGACGGCGGGGAGGTAGAGCGCCCAGAGGTCGCGGTCGGGCATCGTCCATTTCGGGTCGTCGGGGAGGACGTAGTCGGAGAGGTAGACGACGTGCCGCCCGCCGTAGCGCGCGGCCGGGACGTAGTTCGTGTGCTCGATGAAGCCGCCGAACGGCATCGCCGCGTCGCCGACGTTCGTCCAGTAGTAGGGGGTGAGCGGCCGGTCGAGGACGAGGACGGGGCAGAGGGCGTGCGCGTAGGAGATCGTCCCCCAGAGCGCGCGGAGGTCCGAGGGGAGATCCGGGACGAGGCGGAGGAGCTCGGGGATCGCGACGGTGGAGAGGACGAGGTCGAACGTCTCCGCCCCTCCACGGGACTCGACGCTCCACCCCTCGCCGGCGCGGGTCGCCAGCTTCACGGGGCGGGCGGGGCGGATCTCTCCGCCGCGTTCGGCGATGCGCGCGAGGAGCGCGTCGACGACGCGTCCGAACGACCCCTTCATGTAGCCGAGCCGCTCGCCGAGGCCGCTCCTGTCGCGCGAGCGGGTCCGGAGGGCGATCTTCCCCCAGAGCCAGACGAGGCCGACCTCGGCGGCCCGCCGACCGTACTTCTGCTCGAGGAGGGGCCCCCAGACGACGTCGAGGACGCGCCCGTAGCCGCTCTTCTTCAGCCAGCCGACGGCGGTCTCCCCCTCGAGCGCGCGCCAGTCGCGCAGGCCGCGCAGCTTCAGCGTCGAGAGGACGAGCTCGACCCTCCCGCGCAGGCCGAGCGGCGCGAAGGAGAGGAGCGAGAGGGGCGTGCCGAACGGATAGAGGAGGCCGTTCGAGAAGAAGCCCATCTTCGAGGGGAGCCACTCGATCTCGCCGGCGAGGCCGAGCTCCTCGGCGAGGGAGACGTAGTCGACGTCGCTCGTGAAGAGGTGATGGTAGAAGCGCTCGAGCGCCTCGCCGCCGACGGAGAACGTGCCGACGAGGCCGCCCGCCTCCGGGTACTTCTCGAAGACGGTGACGGAAAGGCCCGCGCCGAGGAGCCGGTCGGCCGCGACGAGGCCGGCGAGGCCGCCCCCGACGACGGCGACGCTCTTCCCTCGGGCGGGGGCGGGAGACGGCACGTCGCTCACCGGTCGATTGTGGGACGAGATCGGCGCAGGGGGAACCCGAGGGGCCGCGAGGGCCCGCGAGCGCTGTGCTACCGTCGCCCGGCTTCGTGACCGTCGCTTCCGCGCTCCTGCTGGCCGTCCTCCTCGCCGGCCTCCTGGCGGCCGGAACGGCCGTCGTCCTTCGTGCCGGACGCGGCGACGGAGACGCGGACGGCGTCCGCGACGGGGCGCTCGCGCTCGGGCTTCCGGCCGGCCTCCTCCTCCTCGCGTTCCCCGGCCAGGTCGCGAGCTCGGTCGGCGGGGTCCCGTTCGGCGTCGTCCTCGCGCTCGGCGGCGCCGCGGTCGTCGCCGCCCTCGTCCTCTGCGGGCGGGAGCTCTCGGTCCTCCGCGACCGGCGCGCGTTCGGCGCCGTCGCGCTCCTCGTCGTCCTCTTCGCGTTCTTCCTCTGGCTCCGGCTCGGCTGGGGAGACGCGCGGCAGACGGAGAAGCCGATGGACCTCGCGGTCCTCTCGGCGCTCCTCGTCACGCCGCGCCTCCCGCTCGAGGACCCGTGGCTCGCCGGGACGGCGTTCCCCTACTACCACTTCGGAACGTACCTCCTCGCGCTCCCGTTCCGTCTCGCCGGGATCGCGCCGGGTGTCGCCTACAACCTCGTCGCCGCGCTCGTCGCGGCGCTCGCGGGGGCCGCGGCGTTCGGGGTGGTGCGGCTGCGCGGCGGCGGCCGGCGGCTCGCCGTCGTCGCGGCGCTCCTCCTCACGCTCGCCGGGACGTGGGACGGCGTGCGTCCGCTCCTCGGCGGCGGCTCGCTCGCGTCGGTCGACCTCTGGGCCTCCTCGCGACGGGTGGCCCACGCGATTACCGAGTGGCCCCTCTTCACGCTCTGGCTCGGGGACCTCCACCCGCACGCCGTCGCGCTGCCGCTCCTCCTCGCGCTCGCGGCGCTCGCCGGGCGCTTCGCGAGCGGCGCGGGGCTCCTCCTCGACGCGGCGCTCCTGGCGGCGCTCCTCTCCGCGAACCCCTGGGACCTCCCGGCGGCGCTCCTCCTCCTCGGCGCGGGGGCGTTCGTCGCGCGGCCGTTCCTCCCCGCCCTCCTCCGGGCGCTCTCGACGGCCGCCGTCGCTCTGCCGCTGTTCGTCCCCGCCCTCCTCGGCGCGCGGCCGGAGCTGCAGGGGCTCCGCGGGGTGGCGGCCCGGACGACGAGCCCCGAGGCGTTCCTCCACTTCGGCGGGCTCCTCCTCGTCCCGGCGCTCGCCGTCGGCGTCGCGCTCCTGCGCTCGCGGGACGACGCGGAGGAGAGCTTCCTCTACGCGACGCTCTACCCGGCGGCCGGCGTCTTCCTCGCGATCCTCACCGGGCGCCCGGTCCTCGGTCTCGGTGCGGCGTTCCTCCTCGCCCTCCTCCACATCCTCCCCTCTCTCCGGGGCGCGCTCCGGGC
>JAGOBQ010000109.1 GCA_017999215.1 Thermoanaerobaculia bacterium | reverse complement strand
TCACTCCCGGAAGAGGCTGTCGATGTCTTCGTCGGTGATCTCGGCGAACGGGGAGTCGACGCCCTCGTGCCGCCGCTCCTTCTCCTCCTCGACCTTCCGCTGGATCGCCACGAAGATCCGCTCGAGGTCCTGGGTCGCCTTGCGTACGCGGAGCCTCACGAGGCCGAGGGACGAGTGCTCGTCGAAGATGATGACGAGGATGACCCGCTGGTCGACGATGGCGATGTAGACGTTGTCCTTCTCGCCTTCGTGGAAGAGGACCGGGAACTCCTTCTCGCCGATGAGCTTGGCGAGGCCGTCGGTCGCGGCGACGTTCCCGGCCGTCAGGGAGGCGAGGGAGGTCGTGTCGAGCGACTCGAGGTCGCCCTGGGCGGCGATCTGCTGGCCGTTCTTATCGACGATGAAGACGACCTTCGCCTGGGCGTCCGCCTTGAGCCGCCCGATGACTTCCTTGATCTGCTGGAACTCCTCGTCGAAAAGGACGAAATCCGTCATATGACGCCGATCCTCGCTAGTGTAACCGATGCCCGGCACCGCACTTCCGCTAGACCTCCCGCCGTCCCGAGAGGGAGCGGCCGAGGGTGACTTCGTCGGCGAACTCGATCGCCGCGCCGACGGGGAGGCCGAAGGCGATGCGGGTCACGCGCACCCCGAGCGGCTTGAGGCGTCGGGCGAGGTAGAGGGCGGTGGCCTCTCCCTCGACGTTCGGGTTCGTGGCGAGGACGACCTCGGCGACGCCCGAGGCCGCCCGCTCGAGGAGGCTCGCGACGTGGAGGTCGTCGGGGCCGATGCCCCGGAGCGGCGCGAGCGCCCCGCCGAGGACGTGGTAGCGGCCCCGGAACTCGCGGGTCCGCTCGAGCACCTCGACGTCGAACGGCTCCTCGACGACCGCGAGCAGCGCCCCGTCCCGCGTCGGGTCGGAGCAGAACGTGCACGGGTCGACCTCGGTCAGGGCGTGGCAGACGGAGCAGGTGCGCGTCCGCTCGCGCGCCTCGAGGATGGCGGCCGAGAGCCCCTCGGGCGCGTCCGGGGGAGAGGTCAGGAGGAAGTGCGCGATGCGCCGCGCGCTCTTCGGGCCGATTCCCGGAAGGCGCTCGAGCGCCGCGACGAGGCGCCCGAGCGCCGGGAGCGGGGTCACGCCTTCCGCTCGTCGGGCTTCACTTCGGCGATCTCGCCGTCGAACATGTCGAGGATCTTCTTCACGCGCTCGTCCGTCGCGGCCCGCTTCCTGAGGTTCTCGCGCTCGAGCGTCGCCGGGTCGGCGGCCGCCGCGGCGGCGTTCAGGTCGCCGCCGGCCGGCTCGGCGCTCTCCACGGTGACGGACGCTTTCGCCCCGAGGACGGCGACGGCGGCCTCGTCGAGGACCTTCTTCATCGCGGGCTCGCCGAGCCGCTTGGCGAGCGGCGGGCTCGGCGGGTCGAGGACGAGGCGGACGACCCGCCCCTCGACGAGGACGGAGACGTCCTCGAGCGCCGCGCCGAGGTTCCCGTGACGCTTCTCCACCGCCTCGCGGAACGCCGTGGCCGCGTCGGCCGGGGCCTCCGGCTCCGGCTCGGCGACCTCGAGCGGGGTGAGGCCGACGAAGCGGGGCGCCTCGGGCGCGGCCGGGGCCTTCGCCGCGGGCGCGGGCGCCTTGCGTGCCGGCTCCGCCGGGGCGGGCGGCCGGGGCGCGGAAGCGGGGGGCGCAGCAGGCGCGGACGCGGCGATCGGACCGACGGGGCCGACGGCGGGGAGCCCCGCGCCGGAGGAGAGGATCTCCTCGATCGGGACGAGGCGCGGGAGCTCGGCGAGGCGAAGGAGCAGCACCTCGAGGGCCAGGGCGGGGACGTCGCTCCGACGGAGCATCCCCTCCGCCTCCGTCAGGAACGTCAGGACGCGGAGCAGCGTGGAGTAGGGCGTCGCCCGCGCGAGCTCGCGGAGCGCGGCCGAGCCGTCCTCGGAGATGCCGGCGATCGCGGGGGCCGACGGGTCGGCCGCGAAGCGGACCGTCCCGCGGACGAGGAGCGTCAGGTCGTGCGCGGTCGCGCGCGGGTCCGACCCGGCGGCGTCCAGCTCCGCCGCGCCGCGCAGGACCGCCGCGCGGTCGGCCGCGAGGACCGACGTGAGGAGGCCGACGAGGGCCGTCCGGTCGGGCGAGCCGAGGAGGCGGGCGACGTCGGCCGCGGTGACGCGGCCTCCCGTCTGCGCGACCGCCTGGTCGAGGAGCGAGAGGCCGTCGCGGAGGCTCCCGGTCGCCGCCGCGGCGAGCGCCGCGAGCGCGGCCGGCTCCACCCAGGGGGCGGGCTTCTCGTCGGCGTCGACGGAGTACCCCTCGCGGGAGGCGATCTCGGAGAGCCGGTCGGCGACCTCCGTGTCGGTGAGCCGGCGGAAGTCGAAGCGCTGGCAGCGCGACAGGATCGTGGCGGGGATCTTGTGCCGCTCCGTCGTCGCGAGGATGAAGACGGCGTGCGACGGCGGCTCCTCGAGCGTCTTCAGGAGCGCCTGGAAGGCGGCCGCGGAGATCGCGTGGACCTCGTCGATGATGAAGACCTTCCGGCGGTCCCTCACCGGCGCGTAGCCGACGATCTCGATCAGGTCGCGGGCCTGGTCGACCTTGCCGTGCGTGGCGCCGTCGATCTCGAGCGCGTCGATCGAGCGTCCCTCGAGGACCTCCTGGCACGACTCGCACGTCCCGCACGGGCTCGGGGTCGGTCCGGCGGCCGTCCGGCAGTTGATGCCGGCCGCCAGGAGCCGCGCCGAGGTGGTCTTCCCGACGCCGCGCGGCCCCGAGAAGAGGTAGGCGTGGGCCATCCGGTCCTGGGTGAGGGCGTTCGTCAGGGCGCGCACGATCTCGGCCTGCCCGACGACGTCGGCGAAGGTCCGGGGGCGCCACTTGCGGGCGAGCGGGACGAAGGCGTTCGTCGTCATCGAAGAAGCCGAGCCCCTCGATGAGTCCGGGTGATCCGCGGCGCCCGAGCCGTTCCTCTTAGTGCTGCTTCCTTCCGGACCTGACACGGTTCGAGGGAGCTCGTCGCGCGGGACCCGAACTCACCCAGGGGCCCGGGCCGGGGATTCTAGTCTACGAGGCGGGGGCGCGGCCGGAAGCCCGGGCGCGCCCGCGAGACGAACGTGGCGGACAGGGTGGGATTCGAACCCACGGTAGCCTTTCGACTACACACGGCTTCCAACCGTGCTCCTTAAACCGCTCGGACACCTGTCCACGTCCGCGGGGACGGGAACTCTGCCCCGCCGGCGCCGATCCGTCAAGCGCCATGTCCGGCTCCCGCCGCGCCCGAAGCCGCCGAAAAGTGGCCCCGGACGGCAAACGCAGGGGTCGCCGGAGACGTAGAACGGGACGTGATGGCCCGTATCCTCCCGCGCCTCCTCCCCTCCGCCCTCGCCGCGACCCTCGCGATCCTCGCCACGGCTCCCGCCGCCGCCGCCGGGAAGCTGGCCGAGGAGACGGTCGACGTCCCCCGGGAGCACCGGGTCCCCCTCGCGTTCGCCCACGAGAAGGCGACGATCTTCGCCCTCGAGTCGCACAACGACCCGAAGCCGGACGACCTCGAGGAGGCGCGCCAGAAGGACCCCGAAGACAAGACCTGGGTCCTCCTCCGCTTCTACTACCGCAACGACGGCTGGACGCGGCAGCGGGTCAAGGTCCGGGCGCTCCTCCTCGACGAGGACGGGGGCGTGCTGGCCGACGTCGGCCGCTCCACGAAGCTCGCGAAGGAGAAGACCGAGGGCACCTTCAACGTCCCGATGAAGGTGAAGACCCTCGACTGGGGGAAGGCCGCGAAGATGAAGCTCCTGGTCACGTTCCTGGAGTAGGGGCGCGGGCCTTTCCCGTTCGGGAGTCCTGCGCTATCCTTCCGGCCCCGCTCCGAGGCCGAGACGCGGTGAGGTGCTGGAGTGGTTTATCAGGCCAGTCTCGAAAACTGGTGTAGTCGAAAGGCTACCGTGGGTTCAAATCCCACCCTCACCGCCATCTGATTCCCGGGAAGCACGGCCCGCCGGCGACGGCGGGCGTTTCCGTCTCAGCGCTTCAGGAACCAGCCCGCGAGCGACCCGGCGAGGTCGACGATCCCGCCGATCGTGCGCACCCCCTGGACCTCCCGCTCCCAGCCCGACGAGGGGAACGACGTGGCCGCCCCGACGTTCTTCCGGAACTCCAGGCTCCGGACCTCCTCGGCGAGCCTCTCGCGCTCCCGCTGGCGAACCTTGTCCCAGCCCCCCTTCTCGAGGAAGTCGACGATCGCGGCGAGCTCCCCCTTGTCGAACCAGAGGCCGTGGTCGCGGCAGGCGTCGAGGACGATCCCCGAGCCGCCGCCGTAGTTCGACCGGTTCATCAGCTTCGCGCAGGAGGGGCAGGGGCGGTAGCGGACGGCGGGGAGTGCGCCGCTCGCGGCCTTTCCGAGCGGGGCCGCGGCGGCTTCCGCGGGGGGCTCGGCGAGGCGGACCTTCGCCCGCGTGTCGGCGTCCTTCGTCACCGCCTCGAACGCCTCGCGCTTGAGGAAGAGCCCCGAGCAGCGGGGGCACTCGGCGTAGCCGACCGCCCCGAAGGCGTGGGCGACGAGGTCGAGCTTGCAGTCGGGGCAGCGCCCGGACCCCTCGGCCACGAACGCGGGCGCCGGGAGGAGCGCCCCGCACTTCACGCACCGGTCGGCCTCGCGCGGCGAGAGGGCGAAGCAGGTGACGCAGCGCTTCGTCGCGAGGAGAGAGCCGCAGTGGACGCAGGCGCGGGCGTCCTTCGCGGCGGGGGCGCCGCAGGAGGGGCAGCGGAACGTCGGGGCTTCGGGGGCCTGGAAGGCCCTTTTCTCAGGGGGCCGGCTTCCTTCTGCGCTCACGGAAGAACTCCTTCAGGATTGTCCCGCACTCCGCGCCGAGGACACCCGCCTCGACGTGGACCCGGTGGTTGAGCCGCGCGTCGCGGCAGAGGTCGCCGAGCGACCCGACGAAGCCCGCCTTCGGGTCGGCGGCGCCGTAGACGAGCCGCGGCAGGCGCGAGAGGACGATCGCGCCGGCGCACATCGCGCACGGCTCGAGCGTCACGTAGAGGGTGCAGCCGTCGAGCCGCCACGAGCCGAGGCGGCGGGCCGCGCGCCGGAGGACGAGGACCTCCGCGTGGGCCGTCGGGTCGTGGTCGACCTCGCGGCGGTTCCGCGCGCGGGCGACGACGAGGCCGTCCCGGACGACGACGGCGCCGATCGGGACGTCGCGGTGCGCGGGGGCGCGGCGCGCGGCGCGCAGCGCCTCGCGCATGAACCGCTCGTCGTCGGCCCGGGCCGGGCGGCTCACCGCGCGAGCTCCGGGCCCGGAACGGGGGCGGCGGCGAGGCGGGGCGGAGAGGTCACGCCCGTAGGTTACGGGAGGACGGGCTCGTCCGTTCGGCGGCCCCTGCGAGCGAGGGCGGGCGCCGCCGCGAGGAGGGCCGAGAGGAGCGCGAACGCCGCGCCGGCCGCGTAGGCCCGCCGCGCTCCCGAGGCGAAGGCCTCGGCGAGGGCCGGCGTCTCGCCGGCGGCGTCGAGCGCCGAAGGCGGGACGAACGCGTAGAGGACCGCTCCCGCCGCCGCGATGCCGAGGACCATCCCGAGCGTCCGCGCCGTGCCGAGGAGGCTCCCGACGACCCCGAGGTGCTCGCGCGGGGCGCTCCCCATCACGGAGCTGTTGTTCGGCGACTGGAAGAGGCCCGTCCCGGCGCCAAAGAGGGCCAGTCCTCCGGCGACGGCGGGGAGCCCCGTGCCCGGCGGCAGCGCCGCGAGGAGGGCGCACGCCGCCGCGGAGAGCGTCGCGCCGGCCACCGCGGGCCGGACGGAGCCGACCCTGTCGGAGAGCGCTCCGGCGAAGGGGGCGACGGCGAGGACCGCGAGCGGGAACGCCGTGAGGACGAGGCCGACGCGCCCCGGGCCGGCGCCGAAGAGCCGGGCGAGGAGGAACGGCGTCAGGAAGACGACGACGAACTGCGACATGAAGTTGAGGACGGACGCCGCCGCCCCGAAGGAGACGGCGCCGTTCCGGAAGATCGAGAGAGCCACCATCGGCTCCGCGACCCGCCTCTCCTGCGCCACGAACGCCGCCGCCGCGAGGGCCGCGAGGAGGAGGAGCCCGTTCGGCGACGGCCCCGCCCTCTGCGCGAGGTTCACCCAGAGGAGGAGCGAGCCGAGGGCGACGAGCGCCGCCGCCGCGCCGGGGAGGTCGAGCCTCCCCGGCCGCACCGGGACCACGGGCAGGACGCGGCGCGCGTACGCCCAGGCGAGCAGGCCGACCGGGAGGTTGACGAGGAACGCGGCGCGCCAGCCGAACGTCGCCGTCAGGAACCCGCCGAGGCTCGGGCCGATCGCGAGGCCGACGGAGATGCTCGCCGCGAAGAGGCCGATCGCCCGGCCCCGCTCCGCGGGAGGGAACGTCGCCGTCAGGATCGCGAGCGGGACCGACATCATCGCCGCCGCCGCGACGCCCTGGAGGACGCGGAACGCGACGAGCGCCTCAATCGTCGGCGCGGCCGCGCAGAGCGCCGAGGCCGCCACGAACCCGAGGAGCCCGCCGAGGAAGACCGCGCGGGGGCCGCGCAGGTCGCCGAGCCGGCCGAAGAGGAGGACGAGCCCGCCGCTCGCGAGGAGGTAAGCCATCGGGACCCACTGGACGGAGGCGAGGCTCGTCCCGAACGCGTCGACGAGCGTCGGGAGGACGACGTTCACGATGCTCCCGTCGATCGGCCCGAGGATCGCCCCGGCCATCACCGCGGCCAGGACGCGCCCCGGCCGCGAGCGGTCGCCGGGCGGCGGGCCCGGCGTCACGGCGCCGCGCGTCCGGCCGCCTCCGCGAGAAGGACGGCCAGCGACGCGTCGTCGGGGGCGTCGAGGAGGCGGCGCCGGACGGCAGCGTCCAGCAGGCTCCGCCGGAGCTCCTCGAGCGTCCTCCGATGCTTCGCCTCCCCGGCCCCGGGCCGGAGCGCGAAGAGGACCGCGAGCTCGACCTTCTCGTCCCCCTCGCCCCACGGGAGCGCGGAGGGCAGGCGGACGGCGGCGATCGAGTCGGCCCGGACGTGCGGGGAGACGCAGCGGGGCAGCGCCACGCCGCGGCCGAGGAGCGACGAGCCCTCCTCCTCGCGCGTCCAGATCGCGTCCTCCACGCGGTCGGCGACGTCCGCGCGCCCCGTGAGCTGGAGGAGGTCGGCGAGCTCCCGGATCACCTCGTCGCGGCTGCCGCTCCCGGAGGCGACCCGCACCGACCCGGCGTCGACGAGCGTGCGCGCCGCGGGCGCGCGGTCGACGAGGAGCGCCTCCACCTCCCCCGCCGTCGAGAGCGCGAGCGCCTCCGCGACGAGGTTGCGCGCCCCGGCGGAGCGAACCCTGCGGAATGCCGCCTTCGCCCGGAGGACGCGCGGCGGCGAGACGCTCACCTCGTCGAACCCGAGGCCGAGGAGGAGCGGCGCCGCCAGCGGCCGGCCGCCGAGCTCGCCGCAGAGGCCGATCCACTTCCCGGCCCCGTGCGCCCCCTCGACCGCCTCGGAGAGGAGCCGGAGGAACGCCGGGTGGTACGGGCTCCCGAGGTGGGCGAGGCGCGTGTCCTCGCGGTCGACGGCGAAGAGGTACTGCGCGAGGTCGTTCGAGCCGACGCTGAAGAAGTCGACCTCCCGCGCGATCGCCCCGAGGGAGAGGATCGCCGACGGCACCTCGAGCATCACGCCGACCGGAACCTCCGGGTCGTGGGCGACCCCCTCGGCCGCGAGGAGCCCCTTCACCTTCTCGACGAGCGCGCGGAGCTCCCGCGCCTCCTCCGGCGTCCCGACCATCGGGAACATCACCTTCAGCGGCCCGACGGCCCCCGCGCGGAGGATCGCCCGGAGCTGCCGCTCGGCCAGCTCCGCGTGCTCGGCGTACATCCGGATCGCCCGATAGCCGAGCGCCGGGTTCCGCTCGGAGGGGAGGCGGAGCCAGGCGAGCGGCTTGTCGGCGCCGACGTCGAGCGTCCTCACGATGACGGGACGGCCCGCGGCGAGGCGCGCCGTCTCCGCGAAGATCGCGAGCTGCTCCTCCTCGCTCGGCGGCTCGTCCCGGTCGAGGAACATCAGCTCCGTCCGGAAGAGGCCGATCCCCTCGGCCCCGTTCTCGAACGCGGAAGCGGCCTCCTCGACGGTCCCGACGTTCGCGCCGACCTCGATCCTCCGCCCGTCCGCCGTGACGCCGCGGGCCGTCCGGAACCGCTCCAGCCGGCGGGCGGCCGTCGCGAGGAGCTCGCGCTGCGCCTCGTAGAAGCGGAGCACGGGCCCCTTCGGGGCGACGACGACGAGCCCCCGCTCCCCGTCGACGACGACGTCGTCGCCCGTCGCGAGGGCCCGCTCGATCCCCTCCACGCCCGTCACGCACGGCACGCCGAACGCGCGGGCGAGGACGACGGTGTGCGAAAGCGTCCCCCCTTCCGCGAGGACGAGCCCGCGAACGCGCGCCCGCGGCAGCGCCAGGAGCTGCCCCGGTCCGAGGCGGGCCGCGACGACGACGGAATCCTCCCCCAGCTCCACCGACGGCGCGGGGGCCGCGTCACCGGAGAGGACGTGGACGACGGCCTCGGCGACGTCGTTCAGGTCGAGCGCCCGCTCGGCGAGGAGCGTGCTCCCGCTCCGACGGAAGATGTCGGCGAAGTGGCTCGCGGCGGAGAAGACCGCCGCGGACGCGGAGGTCCCGCCGGCGACAGCGGCCGCAGCGCGCGCGCGCAGCCCGGGGTCCTCGGCGATCGAGAGGTGTGCGCCGAGGACGGCCCTCTCCGTCTCGTACTCCGCCGCCGCGCGCCGCGCACGGATCGCCTCCGCCGCCCTCTCGAACGCCGTCTCGAGGCGGGAGAGCTCCTCCGCCTCCGTCCCGCTCCGCGCCTCGTCGATCGTCATGAGGCGCGAGCCGACGACGACGGCGCGCCCGCGGAAGATCCCGCCGCTCGCCGGCGTCCCGCAATGGACGCGTGCGTCGGCCCGCGCGAGGGCGCGCGGGAGAGGGACGCCCGTCCCCGCGCGCGGCCCGGGGCCGTCGTCGAGCGCGGGGAGCTCCCGCTTCACGAATCGCCGGAGCGCGGTCCCGGCCGACGCTTCGTCCTCCCCCTGCACGTGGAGGACGCACGGCTCGCCCTGCGCCGTGCGCGTCGCCACGAGGGCGAGGACGCTCCGCGCGCTCGCGGAGGTGCCGTTCGCGCGGTTCAGGAACGTGACGACCGAGCGGAAGCGCGCGACCTCTTCCTGAAGACGCGCGGCCGGGCGGGCGTGGAGGCCGCCGGGGAGCGGGAACGCGAAGGCGATCTCGACCGTCACGACGCCGGCCGTCCGGGCCCCGGTTCTGACCGCCCCGTCCGGGCGGGCCGCTCCTTCATTCGCACTCCCTGCCTCGACGTCCCGGGACTTGACCGGGCAGTCTAGCAAGCGGCGGGAGGCGGCCGGCGCCGCCGACGGGCCGGGACGCGGCCGTCAGGCCGGCGCGACCTCGATGCCGCGGCGCGCGGCGAGGTCCGAGAGCCGCGCCACGTGCAGCTTGTCCTCGCCGCCGAGGGCGTCGAGGAGGCGGGCGAGGCCGGGGCTGGCCAGCTTCAGGGCGTTCCGGCAGTGGCTCTCGGCGGCCGACCGCTCGATCCGCAGCGCTTCGGCGAGCGCCTCCGCGACGGTCGGCGGGACCGCGGCGCTTCGGAGCGCCTTCGCCCGCGCCAGCGCGGCCTCGACCTCCGTCAGGTCGAACTCGACGTCGACGGAGATCGCCGGGCTGTTCTGGACGAGCTTTCGCTGGTAGTCGACGAGGCCCGCGTGCGCCTTCTCCTCCCCCTTCATCTTGAAGAAGACGAAGGCGGCCTCCTCGTCGGCGGCGAAGACCTCCGACCACCAGCCGTAGAGCTCCGCGAGAGACCGCTCGAGCTCGCCGAGCTTCCGAAGGACCGCGTCGATGTGCATTCGAGCCTCCTCGCCACCGGGGGCGGGGAATGGAGTCTACGGCGTGGGAGAGGCGCTGATAGTCGAAGACCCCGGGGGGCTCCCGGGGTCCGATCGGCGGAGGTCTCTCTTCTTCAGGGAGAAGGGGTGGTGCGCCCAGGAGGACTCGAACCCCCAACCTTTTGATCCGTAGTCAAACCGCACGGGCGATAGACATGCCCTCGGCGAACGAAAATGCCCGCATAGAAAGCGGCTTTACGTTGACTCCGTATT
>JAGOBQ010000630.1 GCA_017999215.1 Thermoanaerobaculia bacterium | reverse complement strand
CCGCCGGGCGCTTCGCCGGGCCCCTCGGCCGGCCGGCGACCGCCGCCGGCGCGCCCGGCTGGGCCGCGGGCGGGCTCTCCGTCGAGGCCTACGAGGAGAACGGCATCCGCGTCGCCTCCGACACGCGCGGCGGTCCGCCGTTCCGTCCGCTCCGCGAGAGCGGCGCGCCCGCGGAGCTCGTCGAGGTCCCCTCCACGCTCCCGACGCTCGACGAGCTCCTGGCCTGGGACGCGTTCCGCGGAACGGCCCGGGACGCGACGGTGGAGCACCTCCGACGAGCGGTCGCGGAGGCGCCGGGAATCTCGGTCCACTCGATCCACACCGAGATCGAAGGGGGGCGCGCATTCGCCGGCCTCTTCGCACGGCAGCTCGCGGCCTGGGCCGCCGACGGAGTCGCCTTCGTCACCCTTCCGGACGCGGCCGCCGCCGCCGGCGACCCCGCGGCGCTTCCCGTGCGGCCCCTGCGGCAGGTGTTCGTGAAGGGGCGGGCCCTCCCGGTCACGACCGGATCGCCGCCCGACCGCTGAGACGGCGCGTCGCTCCATCCTCAGGGGCCACCTCCTCTTGTGCCCCTCCTCGGGTGCCCCCTCCTCGGGTGCCAGGCGTGAATTCGTGTATTGTTGAAAACAATACACGAATTCACGCCTGGCACCGTCCCGGGGCGGTCAGGGGGCGAGGCGGATCTCGACGCGGGAGGGGCCGGGGGGGACGGCGACGCCGACGAGGTTGATCTGGACGGCGTGGACGGTCGCCTCCTGGCCGTTCGCGGTCGCGCGGACGCCGGGGGTGAACGAGCGGTCGAGGAGGAGGAGGCCGGGCCGGCTCCCGTCCGTCTCGACGACGAGGGCGTCGGGACCCTCGGCGAGGACGCGCGCGGAGGCGGAAGGATCGGGCTCGGCGGCGTCGGTCCCCTCGGGAGGACGGCCGGCGACGACGCCGTCGGTGGCCGGGTCGAAGTCCCCCTCGTCGACGATCGCGACGGCGGCGTCGACGGAGGCGGCCCCCCGGACGCGCGAGAGGCGGCGAATGCCCGGCAGCGGCTCCGCGAGGCGGAAGAGCGTCGCCGGCGGGCCGAAACGGCCTTCGACGTAGACGGGGACGAGGCCGGCGAGGCCGGGGGGGACGTCGCTCGCGATGACGGCGCCGACGCCCGCCGCGCGAAGCCACTTGAGCCGTTCGGGCCAGGCGCGGGAAAGGACGACGTCCCTGGAATAGCGGTCGAGGAGGGTGTAGCTCCCGTCGGGGTCGGCGTCCCAGGCGTAGCGGAGGCCGTGCGGCGCGCCGGCGAGCGACCACCCCTGCGTCGTCTGCGCGAGCGCGAGGCCGAGCCGCTCGTCGACGGGGAGCGGACCCGAGAGGCCGCGCCTCACCGCGTCGACGTCCTTCCACGCGCGCTCGAAGACGCGGCCGGGAATTCGCGCCGCGGCGGCGACGAGGGGAGCGGGACGGTCGTACAGCTCCGAGGGAGCGCGGGGGACGTGGAATCGAGCGTGCGCGAGCCCCTCGGCGGAGAGGGCGACGAGGAGGAGGACGCGGCTCCTGAGGTCGCCGAGCCCGCGCGCGAGGAGGAGCCCCGCGACGAGGAGGAGGGCCGCGGAGGACGCCGCCTGCTGCGGGAGTCGCGCGAGGACCGGAGCGAGGACGACGTTCGGATCGGAAGCCCACGCGGGGTCCCAGAGCGAGAGGAGGAGACCGCTCGGAAGCGCCGGGCTCAGCCGTGCGGCGACCGCGGCGAGGCCGAGGAGGCCGGCGAGGACGAGGAGGACGAGGCCGGCGCGGGAGCGCCAGCGGGGGAGCGCCTCCTCGAGGAGGAGCCTCTCGACCGCGAGCGACGCGAGGACGGCGACGGTGATCGTCACGACGAGGAGCGCCTTGGCCGGGTAACGGACGGAGTGGAGGAACGGGAGCGCCTCGTAGGCGGCGCGCGCCCCGGGGACCCAGGGGAGGACCGACACGAAGAGCGCGATGGCGGCGGCGCCGAGCCAGAAGCGGCCCTCCCGTCGGCGAGGGCAGAGAGCGAACGCGGACGCGAGGGCGAGCGGGAGGACGCCGAACGAGAGCGAGGCGAGGTAGGGCGGGTTCCCCTGCGACGCGGCGAAGCCCCAGTAGGCGCCCGAGAGGACCCGCGACGGGTCGCCGAAGAGGAACGGGAAGGGAGTCTCGAGCAGCCGGAGAGGATGGAAGCCGACCGCCGAGAACTCCGTCCACGAGAAGCCGCGGAGGCGGCGGGCCGAGGCCTCCGTCGCGCGGACGACCTCGAGGAGGAACGGCGCCGAGGCGAGAAAGGCGAGGCCGCCCCCGCCGAGGAGCGCGCCGGCCGCGCGCAGACGCGTCCCGTACGGTCCGGAGAGAGCGACGCCGAGCGCGAGGAGGATCCCGATCAGTCCGAGGGCGGGCTCTCCCGCGTGCGCGAGGAGGGCCCCCGAGGCGGCCGAGCCGAGGAGGGCGAGGCGGAGGGCGTGCCGCCCGTCGAGCCGGGCCGCGGCGACCGAGGCGAGGAGCCAGGGGACCCAGGCGAGCGTCGTGGCCGAGTTCAGGAACGCGGTGCACGAGAGGGCGAAGCCGGAGAAGGAGAACGCGAGCGCCCCGGCGAGCGCCGCCTCGGGAGAGCGTCCGAGGAGGCGGAGGAACAGGAGGAAGCCGAGCCCTCCGAGCGCCGCGTGAAGCAGGAGGTGGACGCCGAGCCAGCGGGGGGCGACGGGGAACGGATAGGCCAGGACGAGGTTCGGGTTCCCGCGCCAGACCTGGCCGAAGGATGCGTGCGGGTTCAGCGCGGCGTCGCCGAGAGAGGCGGCGAGGGCGCGGGCGGGGCGCTGGGTCGTCGCGAGGTCGCGGAACGAAGGGG
>JAGOBQ010000628.1 GCA_017999215.1 Thermoanaerobaculia bacterium | reverse complement strand
GCGGCGCCCCGTCCCGCGCCGCGCGGGCCCCCCCGCAGACGGCGAGAGCGTCCGATTCCGTCCCGCCCGAGGTGAAGACGAGCTCCTCGGGGCGCACGCCGAGGAGCGCCGCGATCCGCTCCCGCGCCCCTTCCACCGCCGCCCGGGCGGCGCGCCCCGGCGCGTGGAGAGAGGAGGGGTTCGCGGCGAGGCCCGTCAGCCAGGGGCGCATCGCCTCGAGGGCCTCCGGCCGAAGCGGGCTCGTGGCGTGGTGGTCGGCGTAGACCTCTCGACGGGCGGGCATCGGCGCGAATTCTAGGGGCGGCGGCCTCGGCCTCCGCGAACCCCGCTCCCGGTCCGGGCCGTACACTCCGACACGGTCTCTCCCTTGCTTCCCGGGAAGGAGGGGGCGCCAAGGAGGCGGAACAGATGGTCCGGACGCTCGCACGATGGCTCGCCCTCGTGGCCGCCGCGCTCGCCGCTCCCGGCGCGCCGGCCCAGGATCCGCCCGCGACGCCCGTACCGGCGCCGGCGGCCGCCCCCGCGGACCCGTCCCGGGGGGTCGAGGTCGGGAACGCGGCGCCCGACCCGGCCGATGCCCTCCGCGCGGAGGCGCTCACCCTCTTCGGCCGCGCCGACGACGACCGGACCGCGGCGTGGGTCGCCTCCGGAGGGGGGCCGGACTCCCGCAGGATCGTCTCCTGCCCGAACCTCTTCGGCCGGATCGAGGTCTGGACCTTCCTGTCGCACCGCCTCCTCGGCCCGAACGCCCGGCTGATCTTCTTTCCGGAACCCGGAACCGGCGTCGGCCGCTACTGGACCCTCCTGGACGGGGAGACGGCGCTCCTCGCGGCGAAGTCCGAGGCGACGATGCCGATCAGCGAGCTCGCCGACGGGGCGTTCGGATGCGCCGACGCGGCGCTCGTGCGCGACGCCGTCCGCTCGATCCGGGCCCGCCAGGGAGACACCGCCGGAGGGCTCCGCGAGCGCGCGGCGCTCGCCGCCCCGATCTCCGGCCCGTCCGAGCCGGTCCCGGCCGCCGGGCCGGCGCCCCTCGTCCTCGGCGGCAAGCGGCTCTCCGGAAAGGAGAAGAAGCTGGCGCTCGAGGCGCTTCCCGAGCGCTACCAGTTCTTCCTCCGGGACGTCGAGCCGATCCTGACCGACGTCGAGGAGACGACGTTCCTGCGCCTCGGCTCCGATTACCAGCGCGACAAGTTCATCGAGGAGTTCTGGAAGCGGCGCTCGGTCGACTCGGACGGGCAGCGCGTGGCGTTCAAGGACATCTACGAGCTGCGCCTCCGGGTCGTGAAGGAGAGGTACCGCGGCGTCCACACCGACCAGGGGCGGATCTTCATCGTCAACGGCCCTCCCGACGGAATGCGCCGGATCGATTGCCAGGACATCTACAACCCGATCGAGCTCTGGTACTACGAGCGGCTCGAGGCGCTCCGGCTGAGCAAGGTCACGCTCCTCTTCTACCAGCCGTTCGGGACGGGCGACTTCCGCCTCTGGACGCCTCTCGACGGACAGCAGGCGGTCCTCGTCGGTGGCATCGCCGGCCTCGCGGGCATCGCGCCCGGCCGACGCGTCGACGTCACCTACTGCCAGGAGTGGCGCGAGGTGCAGGGCGCCATGGCCACGGCCGCCGGCGTCTTCGGGACGATGGGCGCGCAGAAGATGATCGACTCCCTGAAGTCCGGACCGAAGCCGGACGTGGAAGGGGTCGACCGGATCCTCCTGATGACGACCGACCTCGACCCGTCCGCGGCGCGGCTCCCCGTCCAGAGGGTCTTCCGATTCCCCGAGATGGTCGCGAGCAAGATCCGGATGGAGATCTCCGTCCTCCTCGAGCGCGAGTCGCTCGGCACGAAGGCGCTCGGCGAGGAGACGTTCTACGACCTCGACGTCGTCGGCGAGATCGTCAAGGGGGGAAAGCTCGTCGACAACTTCCGCTACCGGTTCGACTTCCCCGCCTCCACGGTGAAGGGAGCGTTCCTCCCGCTGAACATCGAGCGGTTCCTCTACCCGGGCGAGTACCGGCTCAAGGTCAAGATCGCCGACGCGAACCGCAACGCGGCCGCGCTCGTCGACGAGAAGGTCGTCGTCCCCGAGGCGCCCGACCAGAACCTCTCGCCCGAGGAGAAGGCCGCGCGCGAGGAGGCGAAGGCGGCCCTGGCCCGGCTCGTGGCCGAGCCGAACGAGCGCGGCGTCCTCACGTTCCTCCCGCTCTCGCGGGAGTTCGCGACGGGGGTCGTCCGGTTCGAGACGCGCGCCTCCTCCGACGACATCGCGTACGCCGAGTTCTTCCTCGACGGGCGGAAGGTCGTCACCGACCGCCGCCCGCCGTTCGAGGCCGACTTCGACCTGGGCGAGCTGCCGCGGAAGCGGACCGTGAAGGTCGCCGGCCACGCGAAGGACGGCCGGCTCCTCTCCGAGGACGAGATGATCCTCAACGAGGGGCGCGAGGCGTTCCGCGTCCTGATCACCTCCCCGGAGAAGGGCGTGCAACTCGAAGGGCCGGTCCGCGTCGTCGCCGACCTCGCCGTGCCCCAGACGAAGAAGCTCCAGCAGGTGGAGTTCTGGGTCAACGAGACGCGGGCGGCGACGCTCTACCAGCCCCCGTTCCAGCAGGTCGTCGACGTGCCGAGGCAGAAGGAGATCGGGTTCCTCCGCGTCGTGGCGACGCTCGTCGACGGCAGCGTCAGCGAGGACGTCCGCTACTTCAACGCCCCCAAGTACCTCTCGGAGGTCGACGTCCAGGCCGTCGAGCTCTACACCTCGGTCTTCCGGAAGGGCCGCCCGGTCACGGGCCTGTCGCGGGAGAGCTTCCGCGTCTTCGAGGACGGCGCGGAGCAGACGATCGACGGC
>JAGOBQ010000629.1 GCA_017999215.1 Thermoanaerobaculia bacterium | reverse complement strand
AGCGCCCTCCCCTCTCCCGCCGTCCGGCGGGCGCCGACGCGCGCTCCGGCCCCCGACAGGCGGCCCCCGCTCCACAGGAACGAGGCCGGCGCGGGAAGGAAGAAGCGGTGCGGCCCCATTCGAGCGTCGAGGGATGCGATGCGGCCCTGCGCGGAGGTGAAGCCGGTCTGCGGATCGGTACGGAGCCGCGCGTCGATCGCGAGCGTCCCGTCGAGCCCGGCCTCGGGCGACAGACCGAAGAGGGTCGAGTAGGCGGCGAGGGAGAGGACCTCGAGGCCGAGCGACACCTCTCCGCCCTCCCCACGGGCCGTCAGCCGCGCGGCGCCCGGCGCCTCCGCCTCGGCATCGAGATCGTCGCCGTCGAGCGCGAGCCGGAGCGCGAGCGGCTCTCCGGCCCGGCCGAGCGGCTGGCCGCCGATCGCGGCATCCTCCACCCGACCCTCCAGGGAGAGCCTCGGGACGTCCAGCGTGCCGGTCCCTTCGAGCGTCCCGGTCAGGCGTCCGGAGAGCCCGGTCGCCTGACCGGAGAGCGCGCCGAGGCGCTCCAGAGGGAGGGCCGAGGCCTCCGCCTTCACGTCGAAGCCGTCGTCGTCGTAGCGGTAGAGGCCGTCGAGCCGCGCGCTCCCCGCCCCGAGCGTTCCGCTCACGCCGGAGAGACGAAGCGCCTCCGCCTCGAAGCCGAGCGTCCCCGCGACGCGGTCGAACGGCTGGCCCCAGAGTGTCGCCTCCTCGAAGACGAGGTCGCCCGAGCCGATCACTCGCGGCGTGACTCCCGACAGCGGCAGCCGGCCCGTGACGCGTCCGGTGATCGGCAGGTCGAGCCTGAGGAACGAGAGGACTCGCTCCGCCGGCCAGCGCTCGGTCTCGAGCGTCAGGCCGTTCAGCCGGTATTCGTCCCCGAGCGCTCCTCCCCATCCGACTTGCCCGCGGACGACCAGCCGGCCATCCCCGTCCCGCGCGTCGAGGGCGTCGAGAGCGAGGACGTTCCGGTCGACGACGAAGTCGGCCGACGTCTGTCCGAACGGGACGCCCCGGAGGACGAACGCCGTCGCGTCGAGGCGGCCGGCGATCCTCGGGTCGTCGAAGCTCCGGTCCAGCGTCGCCACGATCCGCCCCGAGCCGCCCAGGTTCAGCTTCGGAAGGAGCGGCTCGCCCTGGATCGCCGGGTAGAAGTTCTCCGCGAGGCGCTCGGCCTCGCGCAGGTCGGGCGCTTCGATCGTCAGCTTCCAGTCGGGCGCCCACGACCCGATCCGGAGCGTCCCGTCGAGGATCGCCGTCAGCCCTCCCGCCGTGACGAAGGGGATTCCCGGGAACCGGATCGCGCCGTTCTCCACGAAGAGTGGTCCGCCGCCGGAGACGGGGAGCGCGTGGCGGCCCGGGACGGCCGACGCGACGCCGTGCGCCGGGTGGAGCCGGATCACGCCGGAGCCGTCGCTCCGCTCGACGCCCCCCGCGCCGAACGTGAGCGTCATGTCGAGGTCGGTCTTCGCCATCAGCCCGGTCCCGGGCAGGCCGAGGTCCGAGAAGAACCGCTCGAAGTCGATCTCGCGTCCCGAGACCGCGATCCGGACCGGCAGCGGCGGTCCCTTGATCCTCGCGAGCTGGACGAGCGCCTCGAGGTTCCCTCCCGCGTACGCGGCGCGCGAGACGTGCGCGAGGAGGCCCTCGGGGTCGACGCGGAGGAAGCCCTCGCCCGTCATCGGGAAGGGGCCGAGGCGGCCTCCCTCCTCGATCTCGAACCGGCCGCGGATCCGGTAGCCCCCTCCCCGGGGCACGCGGACGCTCGCCACCGCGGACACGGGTCCCGACACCGGGACGCCGGCGCCGAAATAGCGGTCGAGGTCCTCTCCCCGCGCCCGGACCCGGGCGAGGATCTTCACCTCGGGGTCCTTCAGGTCGTCGATCCCGCCGAGGGCGTCGAGCGCGAAGCCGTCGCCCCGGAGTCGAAGACCGCGGAGCCGGAGGCGCCCCGGGCCGAGGACGACGTCGGCGCCGACCTCGAGGTCGAGGACGTCTCCGTCGTCGAGCCGGAACCGCGCCTTTCGACATCCGAGGGAGGCGCGCGTCGTCCGGGAGAACCGGCCCGAGCGCGCCGTCAGTGCGGCGTCCGTGAGGACGACGTCGAGCTTCGACTTCCACTCGCGGAAGCGGATCGTCCCCTTCTGGAGGACCGCCTGCCGGACGCGGACGTCCCGCCCCCCTCCCTCGCCCTTCGGAAGCGCCGCGGCGATGGAGGAGAAGTTGTTCGTCCCGTCCCCGAAGACCTCGAGGACGATCCGGGGGGAGATGATCCTCACCTTCGGGAGGTCGATCCGGCTCTCGGAGACCTGGGGGATCCCTCGCAGGCTGATCTCCTCCGCGGAGAAGCAGGCCCCCGGCAGTCCCCTCGGGTCGTTCGCGACGAAGACGTCCTTCACGAGGAAGGCCGGGGGCACGAGGGCGAGGTCGAAGCCGCCGATCCGCACCTCGCGGCCGATCTTCTCGGTCAGGAGCGTCTGGGTCCGCCGCCGCAGGAGGTCCTGGAACCGCGCGGAGCGGAAGACGGCGTACAGGACGAGGAGCGAGAAGACGAAGAGGAGCGCAAAGAGCCGGAGGACCCGGACCTGCTCGAGGCTCAGCTGGGGAACCTGGGGGTGGGGGATCCGCCCGCCGAGCCCCTTCTTCGCCCCCATCGCGACGGCCGCCTACCCCTTCTCGCCGCCGAACGAGAGCTTCTTGGCGAGGACGTCGAAGAACGTGCTTCCGGGAGCTCTCACGAGGAGCGCCGTCTCCCGCGCGCGGGCGATCCGCACGCGCGTGGACGAGCCGATCGGGAACCCCTCCTGCCCGTCCAGCGTGAGGTAGACG
>JAGOBQ010000626.1 GCA_017999215.1 Thermoanaerobaculia bacterium | reverse complement strand
CCCCGACCCTGCGGGCGAGAGCCGAGAGGTCGACGGGGGCGACGGTCAGCTCCTGCCGGTTGAGGCGGGCGAGGCTGAGGAGGCCGTCGACGAGGAGCGCCATCGTCCGGGCCGCGCCCCGGATCCTGCCGAGGTAGCCGCGTCCCCTCTCGTCGAGCCGGTCGGGGTACTCCTGCGCCAGGATCGCGCTGAACCCGTCGAGCGCCCGGAGCGGCGCGCGCAGGTCGTGGGAGACGCTGTACGAGAAGCTCTCCATCTCCCGGTTCGCGGCCTCGAGCTCGGCGGTCCTTTCCCGGACGAGCTCCTCGAGGTGCTCCCGGTAGGCCCACACCTCCTCCTCGGCGTGCCGGCGCTCGGTGACGTCCATCGCCATCGTCGTCACCAGGCGGCGGCCGTCGGGGAGGCGCCCGACGGGGCTGGAGCTGAAATCCCAGAAGCGCCGCTCGCCGCTCTTCGTCCGAATGGCGAACTCTCCCTCGCGTGCGGCCTCGGCGAGCGCGAAGCTCGACTCGATGTCGGCCCGCGCGAGGTCCCTCCGCTCCCCGTAGGCCCGCGCCGCCCACTCGCCGATCGTCCGAAGCTCCTCAGGGGCGAACCCGGTGATCCGGCACCAGGCCCTGTTGACGAGGAGGATCTCGCCGTCCTCGGCGTAGAGGCCGATCGGGAAGGGGGCCTCGGAGACGATGCGCCGCAGCCGCTCCTCGCTCTCCTGGAGCGCCTCCTCCGCCTCGTGGACGCTCGTGACGTCGTAGCAGGTCCCGAGCACCCCGGAGAGACGCCCCTCCCCGTCTACGGAGACGACGCCCCGGCCGTTGACGAAACGGAGGCGGCCGTCCGGAAGGAGGACGCGATAGGTGGTCTGGAAATGAGCGCCGTCGCCGCGAAGCCGTGCCTTCTCGAGAGCGACCCGCACGCTCTTCCGGTCGTCGGGGTGGACGAGGTCCAGGACCTGGCGATGGCTCGAAAGCCCCCCCGGTGGGTCGCCGAAGAGCCGGTGGAACTCCGCCGACCCGCGGATGACGTCCCGCCGGGCGTCCCACTCCCAGCTGCCGAAATGGGCGATGGCCTGCGCCTCGACGAGCCGCGCGTTCGCTTCCTCGACCTCGGCCGTCCGCTCGGCGACGAGCTCCTCGAGGCGGGCGCGGTACCGTGCGAGGTCGTCCTCGTTCCTCTTCCGGGCGTCGATGTCCTGGAGGACGCCGACGACCCGGACGACCTCGCCGTCCTCGACCGACGGACGGCCGACCGCGCGGACCCAGACGCGGCTCCCTTTCGCCGTGATCAGCTGGAGCTCGAGGTCGAAGGGCTCGCCCGTCGTGACCGCACGGAGGAAGGCCGACTCGATCACGGGACGCGACTCCGGGGCGTAGAAGCCGAGACCGGCGGCGACGGTGAGCTCGTAGTCGGGCTCGACCTCGTGGATCTCGCGAACCATGTCGGTCCAGGTGAGGGTCTCGCTCCGGACGTCGTACTCCCAGTCCCCGACGCGCGCGAGGCGGGACGTGGCGTCGAGGAGCGCCTGGCTCTTCGCGAGCTGTGCAGCCCTCTCGGCGACGAGCTCCTCGAGCCGCTCGCCGTGCGCGCGGAGCTGCTCGTCGGCCTTCTTCCTCTCGGTGACGTCCTGCAGGAGCGCGATGAAGTGCTCGACGGTGCCGCCCGGGGCCCGCACGCAGCTCACGGCGAGCTCGACGGGGACGATGCTTCCGTCCTTCCTCAGGAACCGCTTCTCGAGCGAATAGCCGTCCGTCTCGCCTCGGAGCACCCGCTCGAACAGCTCGACGTCCGCCGCGAGATCGCCGGGATGCGTCAGGTCGGACCACGTGAGGGCCACGAGCTCCTGCCGGGTGTACCCCAGCATGCGGCAGAGCCGGTCGTTGACTTCGAGCCAGCCCTTCGTCGGGGAGGTGATGCAGGCGCCGACGAGCGGGGTGTCGAAGAAGCTCCGTAAGAGCGCCTCGGACTCGCGCAGGCCCGTCACCGCCCGTCTCCGCTCGGTGACGTCCTCGATCGTCCCGGTCCAGACGGCTCCGCCGTCCTCGAGCGCCCTCGGTACGGACTCGAATCGAATCCAGCGCTCCTCCCCGCGAACCGTGAGGCGCCCTTCCCATTGCCAGGGGAGCCGGCGGGTGATCGCGTGCTCGTTCGTCTCCGTGAAGGACCGCCGGTCCTCAGGGTGGATGAGACCGTCGATCGAGCCGTGGAGGGCGCGGAGCTCCCCGTCCTCGAGACCGAGGATCTCGAGGAGGCGATTCGAGACGAACTCGACGACGTACCGCGCGCGGCCGGAGCCGAGGCTGCCCTCCGGGGCCTCGGCTCCTGGGGCGATCGACCGGATCCGGTAGATACCGCGCGGCTGGGCCTCGACGAGGTCCCTGTAGAGGGCTCGCTCCTCGCGCAGGAGGCTCTCGGTCTCCAGCGGGGAGTCGTTGCCGGTCGCTCGTCCGAGATCGGTCATGTCGGTGGGGCGCGGTCCGTGTCCGTCGTCCGGCCCGATTCTCTCATCGGACGTGACGCGGCTCCCCGGCGAACGCTACGGAACGACCGCCGCCTCTCCCTGCGGTGCGCCCTTCCAGCGGTCGTGCAGCCAGAGCCAGTTGTGGGGACGGCACCGGATCGCCTCCTCGATGTGGCGCGTGAACGCTGCCGTGTCGTCCTCGAGCCGTCCCGTGACGGGAACGGGGCTCGAGAAGCTCGCGCCGTGGCGGCCGATCTCCTCCCTCCAGTACTCCAGGAAGTGGACGGTCGCACCGGACTTCGCGGCAGCGGCCGCGAGCGAGGGGGCGGTCAGGGCGGGACGCCCGACGAAGGGGACAGGGATCCCTCGGGCCAGCTTCTGGTCCAGGACGAAGA
>JAGOBQ010000627.1 GCA_017999215.1 Thermoanaerobaculia bacterium | reverse complement strand
GGCGAGAGCCAGAGCGGGAAGTCGCCGCCGGTGTGCTCGACGAGGATCCCGAAGAACCGCTCGAGCGAGCCGAGCACCGCCCGGTGGAGGACCACCGGCCGCTTCTTGGTCCCGTCCTCGGCCGTGTACTCGAGGTCGAACCGCTCGGGGTTCGAGAAGTCGACCTGGAGCGTCCCGAGCTGCCAGGCCCGGCCGATGGCGTCGGTCACCTGGAAGTCGAGCTTCGGGCCGTAGAACGCGCCGTCTCCCGCGTTGATCTCGTAGGCCCGCCCGCGCCGCTGGAACGCCGCGGCGAGCGCCTTCTCGGCGAGGTCCCAGTTCTCGACGGTCCCCATGAACTTCTCGGGGCGGGTCGCCAGCGCGACCCTCACGTCCGTGAAGCCGAAGGTCCCGTAGACCTCGTCGATCAGGTCGATGAAGCGGTCCATCTCCGCCGGCATCTCCTCGAGCGAGACGAAGAGGTGCGCGTCGTCCTGGCAGAAGGTCCTCACGCGGGTCAGACCCTGGGTCACGCCCGACCGCTCGTAGCGGTGGAGCCGCCCGAAGTCGGCGTACCGCACCGGGAGGTCGCGGTAGGAGAAGGCCTGCTGCGAGAACATCAGGAAGTGGCCCGGGCAGTTCATCGGCTTGACGCCGTACTCCCGCTCGTCGGCCACCGTGAAGAACATGTTCTCGTGGTAGTTCTGGTAGTGCCCCGACTTCTTGAAGAGCTCGACGTCGTAGACCTGCGGGGTCACGACCTCCGTGTACCCGTACTTCGGGTAGAGGCTCCGCATGTAGTCGACGAGGAGGGTGTAGACCGTCGCCCCCTTCGGGAGGAAGAACGGCGAGGCCGGCGCCCACGGGTGGAAGAGGTAGAGCCCCAGCTCCTTGCCGAGCTTCCGGTGGTCGCGGGCACGGGCCTGCTCCATCCGCAGCAGGTGCTCGTCGAGCTCCTTCTGCGAGAGGAACGAGGCGCCGTAGATCCGCTGGAGCATCGGGTTGCGCTCGTCGCCCTTCCAGTAGGCGCCGGCGGCGTGCGTCAGCTTGAAGACGCCGAGCTTCCCGGTGGACGGGACGTGCGGCCCCCGGCAGAGGTCGATGAAGTCGGCCTGCCGGTAGCACGAGAGCGAGCCCTCAGGGATGCCGGAGACGATCTCCACTTTCAGGTGGTCGCCCTGCTCCTCGAAGAGCTTCACGGCCTCGGCCTTCGACATCTCCAGCCGTTCGATCGTGGCGTTCTCCGCCACGATCTTCCGCATCTCGGCCTCGATCTTCTCGAGGTCCTCCGGGGTGAAGGCCCGGCCCGGGTCGAAGTCGTAGTAGTAGCCGTTCTCGATGGCCGGACCGATCCCGATCTTCACGCCCGGGAAGAGGCGCTTCACGGCGTGGGCGGTCAGGTGCGCGGTCGAGTGGCGGTAGACCTCGAGCGCGTCGGGGTGCTTCGGGGTGATCACCTCGAACGCCCCGGACTCGGTGATCGGGCGCTTCAGGTCGAGGACCTTCCCCCCGACCTTGACCGCGAGCGCGTCCTTCGCGAGGCGGGCGCCGATGGAGGCCGCCACCGCCTCGCCCGTCGTGCCCGCAGCGACCTCCCGGACGGAACCGTCGGGAAGGGTCAGGCGTACGACGTTATCGGCGTTGGCGGACATGGCGGCGACCTCCTCCATTCGTGGTGGCGGGGATCCGTGATCGGATTCCGGGAGGAGGGAGGGAGCGGGATGGTAGGCGCTAGCGGACTCGAACCGCTGACCCCTTCCGTGTGAAGGAAGTGCTCTACCGGCTGAGCTAAGCGCCTGCGAACGCAGTGGAAAGCGGAATGGTAGGCGCGAGCAGGATCGAACTGCTGACCCCTACCGTGTCAAGGTAGTGCTCTCCCACTGAGCTACGCGCCTACGTGCTTTCCAGGGCTACCGGCAGGGGACCTCGTGGAGGTACTTCGGCCCCACCCTCGACCCGGATCTGATTCTCAAAAGACCCGCTCCGGCACACGTGCCGGGACCGCGGAGGATAAGGGGACCGGCCCGGGGGCGTCAAGCGGGGCCCGCCGCTCCCCTCCGCGACCGCACCTCGCCCGGGTTTCGTCCCGGCCGAGCGTCACGATTCGGTTCCCGATCGGTCACGCATTCCCGGCCGTCCCGTTCTAGCGTGACGGGATGGACGGCCTCGTGCTCCTGCCCCGGCGCGGCCCCGAGCGGGTCCTCGCCGCTCCGGAGCCCCGCGAGGCGCCGATAGAATCCTCGTCGATGGCCCACTCCGAGCGCGAGCCCGCCGTTGCGGTCGGCAGCCTCGAGCTCGGGGACTGGATCGTCCAGCCCGATCAGAACCGGATCTCACGGCCGGGCGCGAGCGTGCAGCTGGAGCCGCGGCTCATGGACGTCCTCGTCTTCCTCGCCGGGCGGCCCGGCCAGGTCGTCTCCCGCGATCAGCTCGTCGAGGGAGTCTGGAAGGTCGAGTTCATCACGGAGTGGGCGATCACCCGGGCGATCGCGAAGCTCCGCCGGGCCCTCGGCGACGTCGCCGGCCAGCCGCGCTACATCGAGACGATCTCGAAGCGGGGCTATCGGCTGCTCGCCCCGGTGAAGGCGACGGCGCCGTCGGCGCCGCCCGCGCGGCCCCAGCCGACGGACGTCCGTCCGGAGAGCTTCGCCGCGCCGCGGCCCTTCGTCGCCGGGGGCTGGGTCCGCGGCGAGCGTTTCTACGGGCGAGAATCGCAGCTCGCCGAGATCCTCGACGGCCCGCGCGACGCGCTCTGGGTCGTGGGGACGCGGGCCGTGGGCAAGACCTCGCGCCCGCGCCAGGGCGAGCACCTGACGGGCGCCGCTCCGGAGCGGGGCCACATGCCGGCCGGCCTCGACCGTGCGGGGGGAG
>JAGOBQ010000625.1 GCA_017999215.1 Thermoanaerobaculia bacterium | reverse complement strand
CGCCATCGTCACGAAGCCGTTCGACTCGCATGCCCTCCAGGGGCTCGTGCGGGAGCTCGTCGCGAAGGCGGGCGCCGCCCGGGAAACGGCCGAGGCGGCACCCCCTCCGGCGCCGGAGCCGCCCCCTCCGCCGGCCTTCACGCTCTCGGACCTGGAGGCCCCTCCGGAGTCCGTCGCGCCGATCGACACCGCATCGACGCTCGTCCTCGCGCCGCTCGACCTCGACGCGGCCGCGCCGCCGCCGTTCGTCGAAGCGGCGACGGCGGCGCCCGCGAGCGAATCGATCTACGCCACGATGGCGATGAAGCTGCCAACTCCGGAGGAGCTCGCCGCGGCGGCCCCCGCGCCTTTCGAGCTCGCCGAGGAGCCGCCTGCTGCCGAGGCTCCCGGCCCCTTCGAGCCGGGGGAGCCCCTTCCCGAGCCGGTCGCCGAGGTCGCCGAAACGGCCGCTCCCGCGCAGCCGTTCGAGGTCGACGAGGCGCCCGAGACGGCTCCTCCGGCCGAGGCCGCCGCGCCGGCCGAGGATGTGGTCCCCTGGAGCGTGGAGCCGGCGCCCGTGGCCGCGATTTCCCCGGAACCCGTCCATTCGCTCGAGCCTCCGCCTCCTCCGCCCTACGACCCGCTCTCGGCGTTCGCCCCTCCTCCTCCTCCTCCTCCCTTCGAAGCGGCCGAGGCGTTCGTTCCGCCGCCCCCGCCCCCGCCTCCCGCGTTCTACGAGCCGGAGCCGCCCGCCCCGCCGCCGCCGCCGCCGTTCTTCGAGCCCGAGCCGATGGCTGCGGTGGATGCCGACGTGCCCGGACCCGACACGGCTCCCGTCCTCCCCCTCGTGCCGGCTGTAGCCCCGGAGCCCGAGCCGTTCGGGGCCGGACAGGTCGCCGATGAGGAGCCGCCCGCCGAGAGCGCACCGGATGCGCCGTTCGAGCCCGAGCCCGCACCCGCGGCCGCCGCCGAAGGCCCGAGCGAGATCGAGCTCGAGACGGACGGGGAGACCTCACCGGTCGAGGCGGTCAGCGAGCCGGCTGCCGCCGAGAGGCCGCCCGAGGCCGTCGAGCCGTTTCCGGAGATGGATGCGGCTGCTCACGTCGCGGAGGAGGCCCCGTGGGACGAGGGGCCCGCGCCCCAGGTGCCCCCCCCGCCGCCTCTCGACGCCGGGCCCGAGGAGTTCTCGGACGGAGCCGAGCCGATCACGCGAGACCTCGAGGCCGACATGCAGGCGTTCGAGGAATCCGGCCGCGTCCGCCGCCGGCCCGAGATCTGGGAGCGGCATGCCGCCCTGATCGGAGAGGAAGTGCCCGAGGACATCGACGTCCCGGGCGTCGTCCCCGAAGCGCCGGTCGCCACGCCGGACGAGTCTTCCTCGACCGACCTCGAGGAGATCGCCGCGGCGGCGCGCCTCGAGGACCTCTCCGCCCTCATCCCGGCCGGAGCCGCTTCCGGGTCCGCCGAGGCCGCGGTCGTTCCCGAGCCCGGGGCGGCCGTCACGACGGCGCCGATCGCTCCGGCGCCGGGCGCGAGCCTCTCCGACGCCGACGTCGACCGGATCGCCCGGCGCGTCGTCGAGCTGCTCTCCGACAAGGCGGTCCGCGACATCGCCTGGGAGGTCGTTCCCGAGTACGCCGAGCGGCTCGTCCGCGAGAGGATCGCCGAGGTCGAGCGGGCGGGCTGAGCCGGCCGCGAACCTCGCTGCGAGGCGTCGTTTAGACTCGGCGGCCTATGTCATCCGCGCCCCGACCCGAGCTCGACAAGCGATTCGACCCGCAGGCCTTCGAGATGAAGTGGTACCGGCTCCAGGAGGAGTCGGGCCAGTTCCGTCCGGAGGTCGCGCCGGACGACGCGCGGCCCTATACCCTCGTCATCCCGCCCCCGAACGTCACGGGCCGCCTGCACGTCGGCCACGCGCTCGGCCGGACGCTCGAGGACGTCCTCGCGCGCTGGCGGCGCATGCAGGGGCGCGCGGTCCTCTGGGTGCCGGGCGTCGACCACGCCGGCATCGCGACGCAGATGGTCGTCGAGCGCGACCTGACGGAGCGAACGGGGAAGACCCGCCACGACCTCGGCCGGGAGCCGTTCCTCGAGACCTGCCGCGAGTGGGCCGACGCCCGCCGCGGCGACATCCTGAACCAGATCCGCCGCCTCGGCTGCTCCTGCGACTTCTCGCGCGAGTACTACACGCTCGACGCGGCGCGCTCGAAGGCCGTCCGCCGCGTCTTCAGCGAGCTCTACCACCAGGGCCTCGCCTACCGCGACAGCCGGATGGTGAACTGGTGCCCGCGCTGCGCGACCGTCCTCTCCGACCTCGAGGTGAACCACGTCGAGAGCTCGGGGCAGCTCTGGTCCGTCGCCTACCCGCTCGAGGACGGCAGCGGCGAGGTCGTCGTCGCGACGACCCGCCCCGAGACGATGCTCGGCGACACGGCCGTGGCCGTGCACCCCGAGGACGAGCGCTACGCGTCGATCGTCGGGAAGAAGGTCCGCCTCCCGCTCACCGACCGGCTCATCCCCGTCATCGCCGACGAGATGGTCGACCGGAAGTTCGGCACCGGCGTCGTGAAGATCACGCCGGCGCACGACCCGAACGACTTCGAGGCGGGGCGCCGGCACGGCCTGCCGCAGGTCGTCGTCATCGGTTTCGACGGGAAGATGACGGCCGAGGCGGGCGCGGTCTACGCCGGCCTCGAAAGGACCGCCGCGCGGAAGAAGGTCCTCGCCGACCTTCGCGAGCAGGGGCTCCGCCGCGACGACAGGCCGCACACCTCCGCCGTCGGACGCTGCCAGCGGTGCGACACCGTCCTCGAGCCGCTCGTCTCGCTCCAGCGGTTCGTGAAGATCAAGCCGCTCGCCGAGAAGGCCG
>JAGOBQ010000108.1 GCA_017999215.1 Thermoanaerobaculia bacterium | reverse complement strand
GGACGAACAGGGCCGCGCCCGGTGCAGGGAGGGACCTCTCACGCATGGCGCGGCCCCCGGATCAACGGACGCCCTCGCGCCGGAGGGCGTCCGGCATGAAGTCGCCTTCGCTGCGCTTGATCTTGAAGTCGTGAGGCGCGTTCTCGCTGTTGAGGCCCATGACGAGGTAGCGCCCCGCCTGGAGGTCGGTGTGGGATTCCGCGGAGGTCCAGATCGTCGGGAGGTCGTAGTAGGCGATCGCGTGCCCTTCCGAGACGCGCCAGAGCTGGTCGCGGTTGTCGTACTGGTCGACGACGAGGATCTGCCAGCTGTCCTCGTCGATGTAGAACGTCCGGCGCTTGTAGATGTGCCTCTCGCCCTTCTTCAGGGTCGCGTCGACGACCCAGACCCGGTGCAGCTCGTAGCGGGTGTGGTCGGGGTTCATGTGGAGGGGCGTGAGGATGTCCTTGTACTTGACCTTCGGGTCCTGGAGCCGGTAGGCGTTGTAGGGGACGTAGATCTCCTTCTTGCCGACGAGCGTCCAGTCGTACTTGTCCGGCGCGCCGTTGAACATGTCGAGCTGGTCGCTCGTGCGCATGTTGTCGGCGGCGGTGCCGGGGTTGTCGTAGGCGACCTGCGGGGCGCGGCGGACGCGGCGCTGGCCGGGGTTGTAGAGCCAGGCGTCGCGGGGCTGCGCGACCTGGTTCATCGACTCGTGGACGAGGAGGATGCCTCCCGCGAGGCGCGCCGGCGCCACGACGGCCTGCTTGAAGTTGAGGAGGCGGTTCTTCATGGAGGCCTCGGTCGTGCCGGGGAGGTGGTAGACGAACATCGTCTCCTCCTCGAACTGCACGAGCGTGTACTGGCCCCCGCGCGTCGGGGCCGCCTGCGCGACCGTGCGCCCCGCGATCTCCGCCCGGTACCGGAGGAGGTGGTTCCAGATGACCTCGATGCCGCTCTTCGGGACCGGGAAGGGGATGCCGCCGACGGCGCCGGTGACGCCGTTCCCCCCCTCCGCGAGCTTCGCGGTCGAGGCGATCTTCTTCGTGGCGTCGTAGATCCGCTGCGGCGCCGCTCCGGTCCGGTGGGTGGGGTAGACCGGCATCCGGAAGGTGGGGTACGCCTTCAGCATCGCCTTGTGCCCCTCGGAGAGCTTCGCGGCGTGCTGCGCGGCGTTCTTCCCGTCGATCGTGAAGAGGGGCTTCTCCCCGGCGAAGGGGTCGGCGTAGTGGGTGCCCGGTTTCCAGCCCGCGGGCGCCTTCGTGAGGCCCCCGTCCCAGGCGGGGATCGAGCCGTCGGCGTTCCCGGCCTTCTCGCCGCCGAGAGGGGTGAGGGACGTGCCGAGCTTCGCGATGTCCTGCGGGGAGAGCTGGGCGTGGGCGCTCCCGCCGAGAACGGCGGAGAGGGTCAGCGTGCAGAGGAGGGTTCGGGTGTTCCTGCGCATTTCGGCTCCGCCTTCTCTAGAAGGAGTACTTCACGTTGCCCGCGAGGAAGTCGCGGTCGTTGATCAGGTTGTACCGTCCCGCGCCGAAGTAGCGCGTGTAGCTCAGGTCCCACTCGACGTTGATCCGGTACTGGAAGCCGAGGCCGAGCGTCAGCGCCATCCGGTCCTCGATGAAGGAGCCGCCGGGACCGGGCGAGACCCCGTTCACGTCGTGGGCGAAGGAGAAACGCGGGGAGAGGTTGATCGCGCCGATGGCGTTGCTGTAGTCGAGGCGGCCGGCCACGACGTACCCCCAGGATGAGCTCGTGGGGAACGCCGTGGAAGGCTCGGTGCCCGGCTGGACGCCCGCCTGCTGGTGGACCGGGTTGCCGCTCGTGTAGGTGCCCGGAGCCTCGAGCCGGAGGGCGGACTGCTCGGGCAGGTCGTGGACCTTGCTCCAGGCGCCCTCGGCGACCAGGACGAGCTGGTCGGCGCCGAGGACGCGGCCGAAGACCCGCGTCGCCGTGAGCTGGGCCTGCGTCGTGTCGAAGAGCCGGTAGCCGCGGATCTCCTCGTCGAAGCCGTAGGCGCCGGCCTGGTTCGTGGCGGCCAGGAGACCTCCGAGCTGGCGGAGGGGCCGCAGCTGGGGGATGTCCGGGAGGAGCCTGAGGGGCGTGAGCGCCGCGTAGAGGATCTCGACGTCGTCGACCTGGAGGGGGACGTCCTTGCGGTGCGACACCTCCCCCTGGAGCGCGATGCCGGTGCTTCCGAGCTGCGCGTTGAAGCTGAGGCCGTAGAGCTTGATGTCCTCGGGGTACGAGAGGAAGTAGCTCGCGCTCGCCGCGTAGTTGCCGCGGGCGAGGAGGCCCGCCTGGGTCCCGGTGCGGGCCATGATGAGCGGCAGCCGGCTGTGGTAATTCATGTAGAAGAGACCGAACTCGGTCCCGCCGAGGGCGGGGACGAAGAGCCGGAACGCGGCGCCGTACTGGCCGGAGTCGTCCGCCTCGCGGTCGCCGACGCGCGGGACCGCGACGCCGACCGGGTTGTTCGGGATGTTGAAGCCGACGGGAATCGAGTCCGGGGCGGAGCCGAAGCCGAGCATGACCTTCGTGGCCCCGGCGCCCGCCAGGTCGGTCGTGGAGAAGTAGCTGCCGACGGGGTCGATCTTCGTCTGCGTCCAGGCGTACTGCCAGAACGCCTCGAAGGAGGTGTTCTTCGAGGGCTTGACGCTCAGGAGGACCGCCCCGACCGGGAGGAGGGCGTCGCGCAGCTCCGAGCCCGGGACGCGCAGGGCGCTCACGTCGACGGGGTTGATCGCGTTGATGCCGCCCTGGATGAACGTGCTCTCGCCCCAGTTGATGACCTGCCAGCCGGCGCGAATCTCTCCCGGGACGGACCCGAGGTCGAACTTCGCCCAGAGGAAGGCGTCCCGGATCTCCGCTCGGCTGCCGACGCGGTCGAGCGCCTCGGGGCTCAGGGGAGTCCGGTCGCGGTCGCGCTCCTCGTTCTCGATGTCGTAGAAGCCGTAGGCCCGCACGAACGCGCCGATGCGCTTGTAGGTGAGCTCGAGCTCGGTGGTCGCCTTGAAGGCGCTGCTCGCGAGGCCCGTGTCGTAGTTCAGGTTCCCGTCGTCGCCGTTCACGGAGAACGCCTTCCCTCCGGACGCGAGGCCGACGAGCGCGGGGTCCCTCTTCTCGAGCCGCGTGAAGAGGCCGTACGACACCGTCGTGTCCCAGCTCCAGGAGAAGTCCCCCTGCTTCCCGTCGATCGCGGGTGCCGTCCGGGCCAGGGGGGCCAGGAAGGCCGCGGCGAGCGCCGCAAGTACGGCACTCCGTGTCATCTGTCGAAATGCGTTCATCGGGTCCCCCTTCGCCAAACTGCGGGCTTGCGGCGGAGGGTAACCCAACGGAGCCGATTTCCGTACGGAAACCGTGCGCTGCGTCACGAGCGCGCTAACGCGCGTACCGACGACTGTCCTGCGTTTACGCACCGCGCGTCCGGGCCGGACCGCCGGGCGCGACGCGGCGCCCGGCGGAGCGGATCAGGGGCGCGCGTAGCTGTCGATGACTTCCTCGAGGGCCTTCCGGCACACGGGGCAGAAGCCGCCTGTCGTACGGGTGAACATGATGCAGTCGGCCGAGGAGCGATAGAGCCCCTTCGCCTCGTACGCCGCCCCCTCGAAGGCGCCGACCTTCCCGGCCCACTTCTCCTTCGCGAAGAAGGCCGCCTCGGCCTTCTGCTGCTCGCGGAAGAGGGCGTCGATCTCGGCGGGGGGCTTCCCGGCGGCCAGCAGCGCCTTGCGTCGCGCCTGGAAGTCGCGGGAGGCCTTCTCGAACGCTTCCTTCGACCAGGGCGTCGGAAGCGGCGTGCCGGCGTCGACGAGCGCCTTCCACTTGAGACTCGCGGGATCCCTCAGGGCGGTGACGTTCCTCTCCCAGGGCTCGGGGAGGTCGGCGGCGCCCGTCTCGTAGGCGACGTCCGACGTGTAGTACTCGTCGGCGAGGGCGGCGAAGTGGTGGCCGAACTCGTGGACGAAGACGTACTCGGCGAAGGCGGTGTCGGCCGACGCGGTCGCCTGGTGGTTGTAGATGCCGCCTCCGCCGTACTGGGCGTCGTTCACGAGGATCTCGAGGACGTCGTACGGGGCCTGCGCCGCGGCGTCGCGCAGGGCGCGGTCGTCGTACGTCAGGACGTAGCGCTCGGAGCCGAAGACGTTGTACTGGACCTGCAGCGGAGTCCTCCGGAAGATCTTCGACTGCGGCCGGTGCGCTCCCCCCTCGCCGGACGGGAGGTCGAGCGCGCGGACGTTGAAGTCGCCCTTCCGGCTCCGGAACGGCTCGTACCGGAAGAGGGTCTCGACCATTCGCTTCACGTCGGCGCGGAACTTCGGGAGGTCCTTCTCCGCGTACCCCTCGCCCAGGACGAGGAGGTCGACCTTCTCGGTCGCGGGGCCGCTCTCGAACACGGTCCAGACGTTCCCGGTCTGCGGGGGCGGCGCGGGGTTCACTTCGGGCGAAGCCGGGTCGACCACGGCGGTGAAGACCTCGCGGAAGAGGTTCTGCCGATCGCGCCTCTTCAGGACGACCTGAACGGGGCGGAGCGGCCACGGGAAGCGGAGCGATTCGCGGAACGACCGGTGCGTCGCTTTCGCCTCCGGGGTCGTCTCCCACTCCGCGTAGATCGACGAATAGCCGCGCGCGTAGAGGAGTCGACCGGTCGCCGGATCGAGGACCTCGAAGCGATACGGGCCGAGCCCGAGGCCGTCGTCTGCCCTCGTGAGGCTCCCGGCCCAGGGGCCGTCGTTCAAGACCCGGTCGACGACGACGATCTCCGTCCCCTTCCCCCCGGTGTGGAGGAGGTCGACGCGCATCGTCTGCGGAGTGAAGTCGTCGAGGATCGAGGGCGAGGCGGCGGTCCCGGGGGCGGAGCCGGAGCCGAGGAGGAGAAGGGCCGCCCCGAGGGGGGCGAGGGGGAGCAGCGTGCGGAGTCTCATGAGGTCCTCGGGGGAATCGTAGCGGAGCGGAGCTATTCTGGAGCCGTGATCCGGGCGTTCGTCGCGGTCCCCGTCGAGGACGCGGTCGTCCGGCGCCGCCTCGCCGGCGCGCGGACCCTCCTGCCCGAGCTCCGGGGCGTGCGCTGGGTGGCGGAGACGCAGCTCCACTTCACACTGAAGTTCCTGGGAGACCTCCAGGAGGATCGCGTCCGGGACGCCCGCGAGGCCGTGGCGGCGGCGGCGCAGGCGAGGCCGGGCGCGTTCCGGCTCGCTCTCGAGGGGCTCGGCGTCTTCCCGCCGAGGGGCTCCGCGCGCGTCGTCTGGGCCGGCTGCGGGGCCGGCGCGGCGTCGCTCGCCTCCCTCGCGACGGCCGTCGAGGAGGCGTTCGTCGCCGCCGGCTTCCCCCGCGAGGAGCGGCCGTTCTCCCCCCACCTGACGCTTGCCCGCGTGAAGGACCCCGGTTCGGGACGGCGCCTGTCGCAGGTCGTCCCCTCGGTGCCGGGAGAGCCGTTCGGGACGCTGCCGGTCGGATCGCTCGTCCTCTTCCGCAGCGACCTCTCTCCGTCCGGACCCGACTACTCCGAGCTCCTCCGCGTGGCGCTAGAATCCGACGCTGCACCGCAATAGAGGCCCTCTCCGGGCCGGATGAAGGAGAGCACGATGATCGACTTCTCCCTGACCGAGGAGCAGCAGGCGCTCCAGGAGCTGGCCCGGAAGTTCGCGCGCGAGGAGATGGCGCCGAAGGCGGCGCACCACGACGAGACGGGCGAGTTCCCGGCCGAGGTCGCGAAGAAGGCCTGGGAGCTCGGGCTGATGAACACCTACGTCCCGCCCGAGTACGGCGGGATGGGGCTCGGCGTCCTCGACGGCTGCATCATCACCGAGGAGCTCGCCTGGGGCTGCACCGGCATCGCCACGGCGATGGAGGCGAACGCCCTCGCGGCCGCCCCGGTCATCGTCGCGGGGAACGACGAGCAGAAGAAGGAGTTCCTCGGGCGGCTGACGTCCGAGCCTCTCTTCGCCGCCTACGCCGTCACCGAGCCGGGGGCCGGCTCCGACGTCGCCGGGATCCGGACGAAGGCGCGGAAGGTGGGCGACGACTACGTCATCGACGGGACGAAGATGTGGATCACGAACGGGGGCGTCGCGAACTGGTACTTCGTCCTCGCGTACACCGACCCCGAGAAGAAGCACAAGGGGATGTCCGGCTTCCTCGTCCCGCGCGACACGCCCGGAATCACCGTCGGCAAGAAGGAGCAGAACCTCGGGCAGAGGGCGAGCGACACGCGCGGCCTGACGTTCGAGGAGGTGAAGGTCCCGGCGAAGTACCGCCTCGGGAGCGAGGGGGACGGCTTCCGGATCGCGATGGCGGCGTTCGACCACACCCGCCCGCCCGTCGCGTCCGGGGCCGTCGGCCTGGCGCAGCGGGCGATGGACGAGTCGGTGAAGTACGCGAAGGAGCGGAAGACGTTCGGGCTCCCGATCGCCGCCTACCAGTCGATCAGCTTCATGATCGCGGAGATGGCGATGAACATCGAGGCGGGGCGCCACCTCGTCCGCCTCGCCGCGTGGGCGATCGACGCCGGGAAGCGGAACACGAAGTACGCGGCGATGGCGAAGGCCTTCTGCGCCGACATGGCGATGAAGGTCGCGACCGACGCGGTGCAGGTCCACGGCGGCTACGGCTACTCGCACGAGTACCCGGTCGAGAAGCTGATGCGCGACGCGAAGATCTACCAGATCTACGAGGGGACGAGCCAGATCCAGAGGCTGATCATCGCCAAGGAGACGTTCGAGCGCTGAGCCTCCTCGATCGGATCGGCGCGCACGGGGAGCGGGTCGCCGTCGTCGACGCGCGCGGGCGGACGACGTACGGCGGCCTCCTCGCGTCGGCGGAGGCGGTCGCTTCGACGCTCCTCGCGGGGCGCACGGGCCTCGACGGGGAGCGCGTCGCGATCCTCGCCTCGCCGGGCGCTCCGTTCGTCGCGGCGCTCCTCGGCGCCTGGCGCGCCGGAGGCGTCGCGGTTCCGCTCGCGCTTCCCCACCCCCCCGCCGAGCACGCGCACGTCCTCGACGACGTGGGGGCCACGCTCGCGCTCGCCGACGCCGAGAACGCGGGACGCCTCGCGCCCCTCGCGGCGGAGCGGGGAGTCCGTCTCCTCTCGCTCGAGGAGGCGGGAGGGCCCGCCGCGGTTCGGCGGCCGGGGCGCTCCTCGAGCCCGGGAGACGCTGCCCTGATCCTCCACACGAGCGGGACGACGGGGAAGCCGAAGGGGGCCGTCCACACGCACGGGAGCCTCGCGGCGCAGGTCGCCTCGCTCTCCGAGGCGTGGGAGTGGAAGGAGGACGACGCCCTTCCGAACGTCCTCCCGCTCCACCACACGCACGGTCTCGTGAACGTGACGCTCAGCGCTCTCGCGAACGGCGCCCGAGTCGAGATGCTCGCCGGCTTCGACGCGGAGGCGACCTGGCGGCGCCTCGAGGAGGGGGACCTCTCTCTCTTCATGGCCGTCCCGACCGTCTACGCGAAGCTCGCCGCCGCCTTCGAGGCGGCCGACGCCGCGGCGCGCGCACGGCGGGGCGAGGCCTGCCGGCGTCTCCGGCTGATGGTCTCCGGCTCGGCGGCCCTCCCCGTTCCGCTGTTCGGCCGCTGGGAGGAGCTCTCGGGCCATCGCCTCCTCGAGCGCTACGGGATGACCGAGATCGGGATGGCGCTCGGCAACCCGCTCCGCGGCGAGAGGGTCCCGGGGACGGTCGGGGCGCCGCTGCCGTCCGTCGAGGTCGCCCTCGTCGACGAGGCGGGAGCGGGGTGCGCCGACGGCGCTCCCGGCGAGCTGCGGGTGAAGGGTCCGACGCTCTTCCGGGAGTACCACGGGCGGCCGGAGGAGACGGCGCGCGCGATCGCGGACGGCTGGTTCCTCACGGGCGACGTCGCGGTCCGCGAGGCGGGGCGGTTCCGGGTCCTCGGCCGCGCGTCGAGCGACATCCTGAAGACGGGGGGCTACAAGGTCTCGGCGCTCGAGATCGAGGACGTCCTGCGCCTCCACCCCTCGGTGAGGGACGCCGCGGTCGTGGGCCTCCCCGACGAGGAGTGGGGCGAGCGCGTCGCGGCCGCGGTCGTGACGGGAGGCGCTCCGCTCTCCCTCGACTCCCTCCGGGCGTTCGCGCGCGAGCGGCTCGCTCCCTACAAGCTCCCGACGCGCCTGCTCGTCCTCGAAGACCTCCCGCGGAACGCGATGGGAAAGGTCACGAAAACGGCCGTGAAGGCCCTCTTCGGAGCGCCGTCGGGCAGCCGCTAGAATCGCGGCGTTAGATGCCCTACCTCGTGCGCACCCCGGGCGCCGGCGCTCCCGACGAGCGTTTCCCGCTGAAGGCGGGAGGCAACACGATCGGGCGCTCGCGCGAGAACGACGTCGTCCTGCTCGACGCGAGCCTGTCGCGGGTCCACGCCCGGATCGACGTCGAGTCGGACGGGACGAGCGTCCTCGACCTCGGGAGCCGTAACGGGACGTTCGTCGGCGGGCTCCGCGTCCTCCAGTGCCGGCTCAAGCACGGCGACACGCTCCAGCTCGGCGAGCTCCCGCTCCGGTTCGAGGAGGAGTCGTCCCCGGCCCGGTCGGGCTACTCCTCCCCGGAGATGACGCTCCACGGCCTGATCGGGGCGGGCGCCGAGATCGACAAGACGTCGGCGATCCAGCTCCGCGGAGCGCTGCCGATGCAGCGCTCCGAGGCGAAGCTGAAGATCCTCCTCACGGTCTCGCAGATCCTCTCGTCGCCCGAGCCGGTCGACGCGGTCCTGCCGCGGATCGTGGAGCTCCTCCTCCAGATCCTCGACGTCCACCGCGTCGCTCTCCTCCTCGTGGAGGAGGGCTCGGAGGAGCCGGTCGCGAAGGTCGTGCGGTCTCGGAAGACGATGACGGAGAACGACTCGTTCTTCAGCCGGAGCATCGTCCGGCACGTCTTCGAGCGGGGGGAGGGGCTCGTCAGCGACGACGCGCTCGTCGACCCGCGCTTCGCCGGCTCGGCGACGGTCGCCGGAGACTCGATCCGTTCCTCGATGGCCGCGCCCCTGAAGGCGGGGGAGCGAGTGATCGGCGTCCTCTACGTCGACCACCGCTCGATCCCGAACCGCTACTCCCGCGAGGACCTCGAGTTCCTCGGCGCGTTCGGCAGCCAGGCCGCCCAGGCGATCGAGAACGCGCGGCTGACCGCGAAGCTCCAGGAGGAGGCCGTGCGGCGCTCGAGCCTCCTGCGCTTCTTCCCGCCCTCCGTCGTCGGGCCCCTGATGGGCTCGGCCGACTTCGGCGCGCGCGTGCGCGACGCCGACGTGACGGTCCTCTTCTCGGACATCAGCGGCTTCACGGCGATGTCCTCGGAGCTGGCGCCCCGGGAGGTCGTCGACCTCCTGAACCGCTATTTCCCCGTCATGGCCGACATCGTCTTCCGCCACGAGGGGACGCTCGAGAAGTACATCGGCGACGCGCTGATGGCGATCTGGGGCGTGCCGACGCCGCACCCGGACGACGCCGACCGGGCCCTGTCGGCCGCGCTCGAGATGCGCCGCGCCCTCGCGAGGCTGAACGCGGCCTGGGGCGAGGGGCGGCGGCTCGAGATCCACGTCGGCCTCAACTCCGGCCCCGTCGCGTTCGGGAACATCGGCTCGCCGCAGTACGTCCAGTTCGCGGCGATCGGGGACACGACGAACGTCTCGGCGCGCGTCTGCACGGCCGCGCAGCCCGGGGAGGTGCTGATCTCGGAGGCGACCCGGCTGCGGCTGACGACGTCGAGGTTCGCGCTGGAGGCGCTCCCGCCCGTCGCGGTCAAGGGGAAGACGGAGCCGCTCCTCCTCCACCGGGCCCGCTGGTCCGCGCCCGAGGAGACGATGGAGATCGGCCGGCTCGCCTAGTCTCCGAAGCTGATCGCGAGGTCCCGGGCGGTCTTGATCGTGTCGCAGTCGAGCGGCACGGACTTCATCCGGCTCGTCGCCTCCTCGAGCGGGACGTAGTTCACCGTCGGCGGGGCGAGGGCGACCATGATGCCGCTCTGGCCCTCCTCGAGCGCCCGGACGGCGGCCGCGCCGAACCGGAGCGCGAGGAGGCGGTCGAAGGAAGAGGGCGTCCCGCCGCGCAGGAGGTGGCCGAGGACGACGGTCCGCACCTCGCGTCCCGTCAGCTCCTCGAGCCCCTTCATCACCCGTTCTCCGGCGCCCGAGAGCCGCTCCATGGCGCCCGCCTCGCGCGGGCCGAGCGTGGAGACCGTCCCCCCCTTCGGCTTCGCCCCCTCCGCCACGACGACGATCGCGTGCCGCTGCCCGGCTTCCTCGC
>JAGOBQ010000624.1 GCA_017999215.1 Thermoanaerobaculia bacterium | reverse complement strand
CGTCCAGGCGGGGCACGACCCGTCGCCGGTCCGCGTGATGGAAGCGCTGAACGAGACGGTGAGGAAGACGGCCCCGAAGCGGATGCTGATGACGTTCTTCTTCGGCGTCCTCGACCCCGCGACCGGGGAGCTGCGCTACGGCTCGGCCGGGCACCTCGACCCCTACGTCGTCCGCGCCGGAGGCGGCGCGCCCGAGCCGCTCTCCGCGTGGGGCTTCCCGCTCGGCGTGAAGCGGCGGACCCCCTTCGTCGAGCACACGGCGCACCTCGGACCGGGCGACCGCCTCGTCCTCTACAGCGACGGCCTCATCGAAGCCCTCGACGACGACGGCGAGCCGTTCGGGTTCACCCGCTTCGAGCAGGTCCTCGCGGGCGCGGCGAAAGAAGGCGCGGACGCGATGCGGCAGTCCCTCCTCTCGGCCGTGCGGAAGTTCACCCGGAACCGCCCGCCCGAGGACGATCAGACGCTCGTCGTCCTCTCCGTCGGCCCGGCGCCCGCCGGGAGCGAAGCCGCCGCCTGAGCGACAGACCGTTCCGAGCCACGCGGAAGGCGCGGACGGATCAGGACCAGACCCGTCCGGATTGCGGCAGAGGGTCAGCCGGTGACGCGTGGGTCACCGGCCTACCCCCGGCCGCCCGCGTAAACGCGCCCGCGACCCGCCTCCGGCCTGACGAACGCGCGAAGGAACGCGCGGCACCGACCTTGCGCTCGCCTCGCGAACCGACCGGCAAGAGGAGGCATCGAATGCGAACGTCCGTCCTCGGGCTCGCCCTGGCGGCCCTGCTCTTCACTTCGTCCCCCGCCTTCGCGAAGAAGGGGGTCGTCTTCGTCCACGGCAAGGGAGGAAGCGACCTCGCGACGCAGAGCGTCGCGAACGCCTACTGGGGCTCGGACATGATCCGGGCGACGACGAAGGGGTACGCCGTCCCCTACCTCGTCTGCCACTACGACGGCACGCAGTACATGTGGGTCGCCGCTGGGCAGGTCGCCGGCCAGATCACGACCTGGATGAACGCGAACGCCGTCGACGAGATCCAGGTCGTCACGCACTCCTTCGGCGGCGTCGTCCTCCGCTGGATCCTCTCGAACCCGACCTACGACTCGCGCTATCCGGCGATCCTCAGCCGGATCCAGCGCGTCAACGCGCTCGCCCCTCCGAACCGGGGCTCCGAGGCCGCGAACCTCGCCGGGACCCTCTCCGGCTCCTGGCTCACAGGCTGGCTCGTCAGCCTCGTCGGTCAGAACAACGACTCGACGAAGAACTGCACCACGAGCTCGATGTCCTACTACAACCAGTACTACCTGAAGGGGAGCGCGGGCCGGCCCGCGCTCCCGAAGCCGTACCACAACGTGGCCGGCACCGGGCTCTGGAACGACTTCGCCCACTCCGAGGACTACGGCCTCGCGACGCTCTCGGGGGTCGCCGGGATGCCGGGCGAGGACGACGGAATGGTCTCGCAGTACAGCGCGCAGGGAGCCGGAACGAACTGGTTCCTGACTCCGGCGAACCACCACCACAACCGCCGGAACGACTACCGGAAGCTCGGCGACACGCTCGCCGCGACCTACTGAGGAGGCCGACGTGAAGACCCGGACCTTCGCCTCCGCGCACCTCGCCCTCCTCCTCGCCTCGACGCCGCTCGCCGGCGGCGAGGTCTCCGTCGGCCCCTTCGCCCCCGGCGAGACGCTCGCGCCGTTCGCGGTCGCCTCGCCCACGTCCGAGTCGCGGACGTTCGTGAAGACGACGGTCCTCGACGCGGACCGCGCCGTCTTCGACCTTCCCGCCACGGGCACCGGCACGCTCCTCGTCTGGGTCCTCCCCGCCGGGGAGCGGGACGCCGCGTTGCGCGCCGGAGACGGCGCCTCCGGTCGGGAGCTCGAGACCCGCCTGACGACTCCGGCCGGACGCGTCCTCGGACCCGACGCCGACGGCGGCCGAGCCGACGCCGTCCGACGGTTCCGGATCGAGGAGTTCGGCGCCGAGGAGCTCGGCCTCGCCGTCGGCGCGCGCCAGGAGGCGCTCCGCGTCCTCGCGCCGGAGCCCGGGCTCCACCGGCTCGAGCTCTCCGCCCCCGGCGCCGCGGCCGTCACGGTGGCCGTGGCCGAGCTCGACAGCCCGATCGTCCTGACGACCTGGGCCTCCCCGCTCTCGCGGCAGCCGGGCGAACCAGTCACGCTGAACGCCCGCCTCCTCGACGGCGGAGTCCCCGTCGCGGGCGTCGTCTCGGCCCGGCTCGCGGCGCGGGACGGGACGGCCAGCGAGGCGGTCGCCCTCTTCGACGACGGCCTCCACGGCGACGGCGCCGCGGGCGACGGGCACTTCTCGGCGACGCTCGATCGTCTCGACCTCCCCGCGGGCCCCGTCGACGTCCGCATCGAGGCCGAGGGGCGCGACGGGCGCGGGAGCGCCTTCGCGCGCACCGGCGCCGCCGGCTTCGTGAGCGAGCGCGGCAGCGCGCGCCTCCACCCCGGCTCCGTCCGCTCCGAGTGGGTCGGCGAGGGAGAGGCTCGCGTCCTCCGCGTGACGGCGACCGCCGCCGTCCGCGAGGGGGGCGACTATCGCCTCGACGTCCTCGCTGCCGGAGCGGCGCTCGCCGACGGCTCCCGCCCCGGCCTCGCCTGGGCGGAGCGCACCGACGACCTCCGCGCCGGACACGAGGAGCTCGTCGTCGACCTCCCGGCCGCGCTTCTCGGCGATGGCCCCGTGCACCTCGACGTCCGACTCCTCGGCCTCTCGCGCCCCGGCGTCGCCGGCCGCGCGACGCTCGACGTCGCCCGGTAGCGCGCCCGTCCCCTCGTTCCTCGAACGCCCCGGCCGCTCGCGGCCGGGGCGTTCCTCTTCAGGGCTCCCGGCGGACGGC
>JAGOBQ010000623.1 GCA_017999215.1 Thermoanaerobaculia bacterium | reverse complement strand
CTTCCGCTCGCGTTCGGCCACCTTGGCCGCCTCGAACGCGGTGTAGTTGCCGGTGTAGAGGGTGACCGTCTCGTAGTCGACGTCGGCCACGTGGGTGCAGACGTTGTCCAGGAAGCGGAGGTCGTGCGAGATCACGATCGCGAGGCCCTTGTAGGAGACGAGGAACTTCTCGAGCCAGCGGATCGAGACGATGTCGAGGTGGTTCGTCGGCTCGTCGAGGAGGAGCGCGCCCGGGTCGGCCGCGAGGACCTGTCCGAGGAGGACTCGGAGCTTGAAGCCGCCGGAGAGGGTCGAGAGGGGAGACCGGTGGACCTCGGTCGGGATGCCGAGGCCCTCCAGGATCTCGCCCGCGCGCGCCTCGAGCGAGTAGCCCTGGTTCCGGAGGATGACGTCCTCGAGCTCGGCATACCGCTCGCTCTGGAACTCGGCCTCGGCGTGGAGGAGGCGCTCCTTCTCGGCCATCGCCTCCCAGACCTCCTGGTTCCCCATCATCGCCACGTGGAGGATCGGCATCTCCTCGTAACGGAAATGGTCCTGCTTCAGCACCCCGAGCCGGAGCTTCTTCGGGATCGAGACGACGCCGCTCGAGGGGGACTCCTCTCCCGAGAGGATGCGCAGGAGCGTCGACTTCCCGGAGCCGTTCGCGCCGACGAGACCGTACCGGTTGCCGGGATTGAACTGGATCGAGACCCCCTCGAAGAGGGTCTGCGCGCCGAACGACTTTCCGAGGTCGGAGACCGCGATCATGGGCGGGGGACCATAGCAGACGAACGATGCTCCGCGGCGGCGGCCGTGAAGGCCGCCGCCGCGGGGACGGCGCGCCTGCCGGAGAGGGTCAGGGCTCGGACGTCGAGGGCTCGGACGAGATCGGCGTCTCGCCGTGGCGGCCCCTCACCCGGTCCCGGATCCGGTCCGTGACGAGGTAGAACGCCGGCACGACGAGGAGCGAGAGGACCGTCGCGACGATGAGCCCCCCGATGACGGCAACCCCCATCGGCGCCCGGATCTCGGAGCCGGAGCCGATGCCGGCGGCGGGCGGGATGGCCGCCATCATCGTCGCGGTCGACGTCATGAGGATCGGCCGCAGCCGGACCGGGCCCGCCTTCAGGAGCGCGTTCAGCGTGTCGAGGCCGCGCTCGCGGAGCTGGTTCGTGTAGTCGACCAGGATGATCGAGTTCTTCTTCACGATCCCCATCAGGAGGAGGAGGCCGATCATCGAGAAGATGTTCAGGCTGCGCCCGGTGGCGAGGAGGGCGAACGCGGCTCCCGCGACCGAGAGCGGGAGGATGGAGAGCACCGTCACCGGGTGGAGGAACGAGTTGAACTGGGAGGCGAGGACCATGTAGGCGACGCCGATCCCGAGGACGAGGGCGAAGAGGAGGTCGCCCATCGACTCCCGGAAGGCGACGCTCGCCCCGCCGAGGACGAGGCGGTATCCCGTCGGCATGCCGGTCCCCAGGCCCTCGACGTACTTCAGGGCGTCGGCCTGCGAGACTCCCGGCGCCACGTTCGCGTAGATGGTGATCGCGCGCTCCCGGTCGCGCCGCGTGATCGCCTGGAGCGCGGGGACCTCCTCCGTCGTCACGAGGGACGAGAGCGGGATCAGGTCGCCGGCCGAGCTTCTCAGGCGAAGACGCGAGAGGTCCTCGGGCCGCGTTCTCTGCCCGGCGAGGAGGCGGAGGCGGACGTCGATCCGCCGTCCCTCGGTCGAGTACTTGCCGATGCGGAGCCCGCCGAGCGTCGCGTTCAGCGCGGTGGCGACGTTCTCGACGGAGATGCCGAGGTCGGCGGCCCGCGCCCGGTTCGGCACGATCCGCAGCTCCGGCATCCCGATCCGGTAGTCCATGTCGAGGTCGACGACCTGGCCGCTCGCGTTCAGCTTCTCGGAGATCTCCCGGGCCTTCCCGACGAGGACGTCCCAGTCGGGCCCGCGGACGGAGAACTCGACCGGGAACCCGCGCTGGGCCGTGAAGCCCGACTGCGAGAGGTCCTGGACGACGACGCGCACGCCGGGGTAGGAGTTGAGCTCCTTGCGGATCTCCGCCGCGAACTCGGCCTGCGAGAGCTTCCGGTCGCGCTTGTCGACCATGGAGACGAAGACGACGCCGCCGCTGACGCCGCCGCCGAAGCCGCCGACGACTCCGAAGCAGCGCGTCACCTCCGGACGGGCCGTGACGTAGCTCTCGATCTTCCGGAAGGCCATGTCCGTCTCGCGGATGTCGGACCCGACGGCCGTCTGGACGCGGAGCATGAGGCGCCCCTGGTCCTGCGACGGCACGAACTCGGAGGGGAGCGCGCGGAAGACGAGGAACGCCACGCCCAGGAGGAGGGTCGCGGAGACGAGGACCGCGACCGGATGACTCAGCCCCTTGGCGAGGACGCGCGCGTAGACGCGCGCGAGGGCGTCGAAGGCCCGGTCGACGAGGCCGCCGAGGCCGCTTCGGTTCACCTCGCCGGCCTTCAGGATCTGCGCGCAGCGGGCGGGCGCGAGCGTGATCGCCTCGACGTACGAGAGGGCGACCGCGACGCAGAGCGTGATCCCGAACTGGAGGAAGAACTTCCCGATGACCCCCTTCATGAAGACGACCGGGATGAAGATCGCGATGATCGCGATCGTGGCCGAGAGGGCCGCGAACGTGATCTCGCCCGTCCCCTCGCGGGCGGCCGTCACCCGGTCCTTCCCTTCCTCGAAGTGCCGGAAGATGTTCTCCATGACCATGATCGCGTCGTCGACGACGATGCCGACGGCCAGCCCCAGCGCGAGGAGCGTGAAAGTGTTCAGCGTGAAGCCGGCGAAGTAGATGAACGCGACCGTCCCGAGGAGCGACATCGGGATCGCCAGGACGACGTTCAGCGTCGAGGAG
>JAGOBQ010000621.1 GCA_017999215.1 Thermoanaerobaculia bacterium | reverse complement strand
GTGCGCGAGGACCTCCTCGAGCGCCCGCTCGAGGAACGGGCCGGCGAGGCTCCGCGCGCGCCGGACGGCTCGGACGAACGAGGCGGGGACGGGACGGGCGAGCTCCCTCGTGGGCCAGCACGCCCGGGCGAGGAGGACGTCGCGCTCCCAGCGCGCGTCGCCGGCCGGGTCGGGGCCGAAGAGAGCCTCGCGGAAGACGTGCTCGCCCGCGAGCTCGCGGATCGACCGCGTGCCGTCGGTCGCGATCCGCGTGTAGGGGCCGACGCCGAGGCGCTCGGCGAAGCGGAGCGTGAGGTAGAGGACGCGGGCCGGGACGCCGAGCGGCGCGAGGCTCGCCTTCAGCAGCGAGAGGCCGAGGGACGGCGCCATCTCGGGGCCGAACGGCATCGAGACGAGGAGGACGTCGACGGCCTCCGGGCGGGGTGGGTTCGTGCGGGCTCGAATGAGGCGACGAATGTGCCGGTTGGCGGCGGGCGCGTCAAGGAGCGACTTCATCGCATCAGAGAACCCGCGCCGCGCCGGGACGTACGGAAGGGCATGAGGCCGCGTCGCCTCGTCCTCGTCCTCGTCGCGCTCGGCGCCCTCCTCGCGGCGCTCCCCGCCGCGCCGCGGGAGCTGGGCCGCCTTTCGCTCGACGAGGGTCTCTCCCAGAGCATCGTCGAGGCGATCCACCAGGACCGGCTCGGCTTCCTCTGGCTCGCGACGGAAGACGGCCTGAACCGCTGGGACGGCGCCCGCTTCACCGTCTTCCGGAACGTTCCGGGCGACGCGCGGAGCTTCCCGTACAACGACCTGAAGTGCCTCGACGAGGACGCGCAGGGCGCGCTCTGGATCGGCTCGTTCGGCGGCGGGCTGAACCGGTTCGACCCGGCGACGGGGCGCGTCACGTCGTATCGCAACGACCCGGCCGATCCGGCGAGCCTCCCCGCCGACCTCGTCCGGGCCGTCTGCGTCGACCGCGACGGGCGGGTCTGGGCCGGGACGCAGGGCGGCGGCCTCGCGCGCCTCGACCCGCGAACGGGGCGCTTCGAGCGCTTCCGGCACGACCCGCGCGACGCGGCGAGCCTCGCGCACGACGACGTGAGGGCGCTCCTCGTCGACGGGCGCGGGACGCTCTGGGTCGGGACGTACGGCGGTGGCCTCGACCGGTACGACGCGGCGCGGGGCGCGTTCGTCCACGTCCCCGCGAACGGCGGGGCCGGCGCGGAGCTCGTCGACGCCCTCCTCGAGGATCGCTCGGGGCACCTCTGGGCCGGGACGTGGGGCGGAGGGCTCTTCCTCCTCGACGCCGGGGCGGGGAGGCTCGTCCCGCGCCCGCGCGGCGCGCGTCTCCCGGGCGAGAGGGTGAAGGCGCTCGCGGAGGACCACGAGGGATTCCTCTGGGTCGCGACGGACGGGGCGGGCCTCGCCCGGTACGACCGGAAGACGGAGACGGTGGAGGTCCTCTCGCACGACCCGTCCGTCCCGCGGAGCCTCGCGACGGACCGCGTCTTCTCCCTCCTGGAAGACCGGTCCCGGGTCCTCTGGATCGGGACGTACGGCGGCGGACTGAACACGCTCGACCTCGGCCGAAAGAAGTTCCGGAACGTCCGCCGCGACCCGCGCGTCCCGACGTCGCTCGGGCACGACATCGTCTGGTCCTTCCACGAGGACGCCGACGGCACGTTCTGGGTCGGCACCGACTCGGGGGGGCTGCAGCGCTGGGACCGCGCGCGCGACGTCTTTCTCGGCTTCCGGCACGACCCGCGCGACCCCGACTCCCTCGCGCACGACACGGTCCGCGCGCTCCTCGGGGACGCGGCCGGGAACCTCTGGATCGCGACGAACGGAGGCGGGCTCGACCGACTCGACCGGGCGACCGGCCGCTTCGAGCACCGCCGGCACGACCCGCGCGACCCCTCCTCGATCGCGCACGACGAGCTCCGGACGCTCTACGAGGACCGGTCGGGGACGCTCTGGGTCGGGACGTACGGCGGTGGCCTCGACCGGCTCGAGCGCGAGACCGGGCGCTTCGTCCACCACCGGAACGACCCGGCCGACCCGGCGAGCCTCTCGAACGATTTCGTCCGGTGCGTCCTCGAGGACTCCATGGGCGCGCTCTGGGTCGGGACGCAGGGGGGCGGGCTGAACCGCCTCGACCGCGCGACGGGGCGCTTCACGCGCTTCCGGGCCGACGCGGCCGACCCGGCGAGCCTCTCGAACGACTTCGTCTTCGCCCTCCACGAGGACCGCGCCGGGAGCTTCTGGGTCGGGACCTACGGGGGCGGGCTGAACCGCCTCGACCGCGCGACGGGACGTTTCACTCGCTTCACGGCGCGGGACGGCCTCTCGAGCGACTCCGTCTACGGCATCCTCGAGGACGAGCGGGGGCATCTCTGGATCTCGACGAACCGCGGGCTGACGGAGCTCGACCCGGCCGATGGGACGTTCCGCTCGTGGGACGAGACGGACGGCCTCTCGAGCGACGAGTTCAACGGCGGCGCCTTCTACCGCAGCCCGCGCGGCGAGATGTTCTTCGGCGGCATCCGGGGCTTCGACGTCTTCTTCCCCTCCGAGATCGCCGTCCGGACGGAGCCGGCCCCCGTCGTCCTGACGGAGCTCCTCCTCGCGAACCGGCCGGTCCCGGCCGGCCGCTCCGCGGACGGGAGGACGCTCCTGCCGACGTTCGTCACGTACGCGGAGGAACTCGTCCTCTCGCACGAGGACGACGTCGTCTCGCTCGAGTTCGCCGCGCTCCACTTTGCGGCCCCCCAGAAGCTCCGTTACGCGTTCCGCCTCGACGGGTTCGACCGCGACTGGATCCCGACGGGAGCGGACCGGCGCGTCGCGACGTACACGGGGCTCGCCCCGGGGCGGTATCTCTTCCGC
>JAGOBQ010000622.1 GCA_017999215.1 Thermoanaerobaculia bacterium | reverse complement strand
TGGCGACCCGCTGGAAATCAGGGTTCATCTCTCCTCCAGACCGGAATCCCCGGGGAGCGGTCCGACGACCGCCCCCCGGGGAGAAAAGGACCTCTCAAGCCATCGCGGCGCGGAACGGCGCGAGCCGGTCGGACGGAGCGCCCCCCGGCAGCTCGACCGTCCGGTACCCCTCGACGACGAGGTGGACGTTCCCGTCGGCGTCGACGACGCGCGCGTCGAACGTCCCGTCGCCCGAGGCGGACGGAGTCACGACGGCGTGGAGCCGACCGGCTCCGGCCTCGACGGGCCGAACGGGCCGGACCCGCTCGACGCGCAGCGGAAGACCCATCCGTCCGGCCGTGCCGAGCTCGTAGACGCCGGCCGTCTGGAAGGCGAGCTCGACGAGGCGCGGCGCGACGACCGTCGGCGCGTCGGGGACGTGGTTCGGCGGAAGGGGGTCGGCGAAGAGGCCGACGACGCCGGAGCCGTTCTTCCAGGCGCTCTCGAGCACCTGGTAGGCCGGGCCGTGGAAGTAGACGGTGTAGATGTCGGAGGCGGCGAGGGCCGCGCCGGGGTTCTCGAGCGCGGCCGCGAAGGTCTCGGGCACCGCCTCGCCCCGCTCGAGGCGGACGCGGGCGCGGAAGTGGACCGTCTCCTGCGGCTCGGCCTGCCCCGGCAGGGCGCGGCGGCCGACGAGGCGGCACTCGGCCTCGACGGCGTCGGCCGCCGGGCGGAGGACCGCCTCGACGACGACGGAGCGCGGCTCGTCGCGGTAGAGCTTGAACGGGGCGAGGAAGTCGACATCCTCGATGGAGGCGACGCGGAAGCCGGGGAGGAGCGCGGCGGCCGCTTCTGCGAACGCCTCGATCCCCATGACGCCCGGCAGGACGGCGGTGCCGTCGATCCGGTGGTCGAAGAGGAAGGGCTGGACCTTCGGGTCGAGCTCGGTCTCGACGACGAGGCCGGAGTGGAGCCGGAACGCGGCGAGGCGGCCCGTCATCGGGCCGGCCGGGAGGACGGGAGAGGCGGCCGGGTCGAGGCCTCCGGTCTCGTCCCACTCCCGCGTCAGGACGCCGAGGCGGAGCCCTTCCACGATCTCGCCGGCGAACGACGAGCGGGTCAGCTCGCGCCGGATGATCGGGATCCCCGCCGCGGCGGGGAGCATGTCGATGCCGGCCAGCTCCATCATCTTCGGGATCGAGCCGCGGGTCGCCATGCCGATGTCGCCCCAGGCCGTCCAGTCGAGCGCGATTCCGCGCGTGCCGGGGCGCGTCGTCCGGAAGCTCGAGGAGAGCTTGCAGAGGAGGTCGTTCGCGGAGCTGTAGTCGGTCTGGCCGCCGTTGCCGAAGCGCCCGGCGACCGAGGAGAAGGCGACGGTGGCGCCGACAGGCGCGTCGCCGAGAGCCTTCAGGAGATTGAAGAAGCCGTCGGCCTTGACGTCGAAGACGAGGTCGAACTCCTTCGGCTCCTTGTCGACGAGGAAGCGGCTGATCTCGAGCCCCGCCCCGTGGAGCAGGACGTCGACGCGCGGGCTCCGCGCGAGGAGCTCGGAGACGATCTCCTTCACGCGCGCCGCGTCGCGCAGGTCGCCCGCGTACCAGTGGACGGTGCCGCCCGCCGCCTCGACGGCGCGGATCGCGGCGAGGGCCGCGGCGAGCCGCTCGAGGCGCGCCAGCTCCTTTTCGACGAGGGCGGGCGTGGCGCGCTCGCCCTTCGCCTTCAGCCGCTCGAAGATCTCCTTCTTCAGCCCGTCGCGATCGGTGGCGACGCGGGCGAGGTCGGGGTCGTTCCGGTCGGGCTCGGGAAGGAGGTCGAGGAGGTGGAACGTGCCGCCGAACGCGGCGGCGAGGTCGGTCGTGATGGCCGAGACGATGCTCCCGGCGGCGCCGGTGACGAGGAAGACGCTCTCCTTCCCGAGAGCCATCCCGGGAGTGCCGTCCTCGACGGGAAGCTCGCGCGTGCCGACGGAGGTGCGCAGGCCGTCGGCGTAGCCGACCTCGACGCAGCCCGGGTCGCGGAGCGCCTCCTCGATCAGGAGGTCGGCGACCACGGAGGGCGCCGCGTCGGCGCCGAAGTCGACGACCTTGACGGTCGCGTCCGTCTTCTCGCGCTTGAACGCCTTCGTGAAGCCGCAGACGGCGCCGCCGAGCGGCGCGAGCGCCCCGGCGGCGTCGTAGCCGTGGCGGCCGCCGAGGCGCGTCGCCGACACGAGGAACGTCCCGGGCGCGCCGAGAGCCCCGTAGAGGGCCCGCGCGGAGGTGTAGAGGTTCTTGACCCTGGCGCGGAGCGCTTCGCGGAACGCCGAGAGGTCCAGAGCGTCCAGGTTCCCCTCGACGTCGAGCGCGGGAAGCCAGAAGAGGCCGTGGACGGGGCCGCCGGCGGTCCACTCGGCGAGCCGCTCGGTGAGCGAGTCGGCCGAGGCGCCGTGCTCGAGCGTGAGGACGTCGACGCCGCGGTTCCGAAGCCGCTCGACGAGCGCCTCGGCGGCGCCGCCTCGGTCGAACATCACCGCGACGCGGGCGCCCGCGCCGAGCGCGACGCCCGTCGGCCTGCAGGCCGGCAGCGCCGGGCGGACGACGGGGACGACGACGCGGCGCGGAATCGTCGCCGCCTCGGCGAAGGAGCCGAGCGGCGAGGTCGCCGGGACCGGGGCGGACGGGGCGGCCGGGGCGGACGGAGCCGCGGGAAGCGCGGCGCCGGCCGCGGAGCCCGGCGCGAGGTCGGGGCGGTTGTCGTAGACGAAGCGGACGACGTGCCCGAGCGTCGGGTAGTCGCGCAGCTTGCGGGCGTCGTCGCGCGGGATGCCGTACTCCTCGCGTACGGCGCTGAAGAGCTCGGCCTGCTTCACCGTGTCGACGCCGAGGTCCGCCTCGAGGTCGAGCTCGGGGT
>JAGOBQ010000620.1 GCA_017999215.1 Thermoanaerobaculia bacterium | reverse complement strand
GGCTTCGAGTTCACGGAGAGCCCGGCCGAGCTCCTCCTCCGGATGCACGCGGAGTTCATGGCGGAGAAGCCCCCGAACGACGGACACCGCCGGACGATCCTCGACCCGATCTGGACGCACGTCGGATTCGGCTTCGCGCTCGTCGGCGGCGAGATGCGGATGACGGAGGAGTACAGCCGTCGCGTCCTCGAGTGGGCCGAGCTGCCGGCGGGCCCGGTGAAGGCGGGGGGCGGGGCCCCGCTCGCGCTGAAGCTCCCGAAGGGGTGGAGCGTCGGGGCGATCGAGGTGGCCTTCGAGCCGGTCCCGAAGCCGATGTCGCGCGCCGAGATCGCCGCCCGCGCGTCGTACGGGCTGCCTCCTCCGTGGAGGACGCTTCGGCCTTACCCGCCGGCCGGGACGCGTTGGCAGTCGGGCGAGTCGGGCGACTTCCGGGCGAATGCCGCGGGGCGGATCGAGCTGGCGATCCCGCTCGACCGCGGCCCCGGGCACTACTACGTCGTCGTCTACGCGGGACAGGGGATCCGGAGCGGGAAACCTCTCTTTCCGGTCGCCGCGCCGCTCCTCGTCGCAGAGTGACGGAGTGGTGCGCCACATCCTCGTCTCCTCGCGGCGGGATCGGCTCGCGGACGACCTCCGCGCGCTCCTGTCTCCCTCCTCCGTCCTCCTGACGGCCCGAGGAATCGACGACACGCTCGAGCGGCTCGCCCGCTCGGCGCGCGTCGACGCCGTCGTGACGGACGACGCGGCCGTCCTGGCCGCGATCCGCGAGGAGGTGCCGGGCTGCGTCCCCGTCGTCCTCGTGCCGGAGAACGTCGCCGCGTCAGAGGCGCTCCGACGGGTCGAAGAGGCGCTCGAAGGGCCCTGAGGCGGGACCCGCCGCCGGCGGCGGCGAACGCCGAGGCGCACGGCCGGGGGGGGCGTGCGCACGCGGACTCGGACGTTCTCGCGCTCGACCCGGTGATAGGCTTTGTCGAAACGCATCACGTTTCGGAGGTGCCGTATGAAGCACGTCGTGGCCGGCTGTCTCGCGCTGTCCCTTTGCACCGCCTTCCCCGCCGCGGCCCAGGACGTCGAGACGTCGCCGGGGCACCTCTTCGACGTGGCGATCGACGGCCAGGACGTCGACGCCGTAAAGGAGCTCCTCGCGGCCGGGCGCTCGGCGAACACCCCGATCGTGCACGACACGGTCACGTCGAACCCTCTCGTGAAGGCCTGCTGGCGGAAGAACATGGAGATCGTCCGGCTCCTCGTCGAGGCGGGCGCCGACGTGAACGGCCTCGAGAAGGACCGGAGGGTCAACGACCGGGGAGAGGTCCACTGGTTCGTCAAGAGCCCGCTCGAGGAGGTCGTCGGCCAGAACCTGGAGATCGTCCGATACCTCATCGCCAAGGGAGCGAAGGTCAACGAGAAGCTGACGGACGGGCGGACGGTGATGTTCCTGCCGGCGTACGAGGGGAACCTCGAAACGCTCGAGGTGCTCATCGCCGCGGGCGGGGACGTGAATGCCGTCGACGACATCGGCTACACCCCGCTCAAGCACGCCGTGATGGGGAGGAAGCCGGAGGCGATCCGGCTGCTCGTCGCGAAGGGGGCGAAGGTGAGCTACGCGCCGACGAAGGTGAACGAGGGTGAGACGGCGCTCCACGTCGCGATCTCCAGCGGCTTCCCCGACGTCGTCCAGCTCCTTCTCGAGCTGAAGGCGAACCCGAACGCGAGGGCGAAATACTCCGGGACGCCGCTCGATCTCGCGCGGAAGGGGGACCAGGACGACGTCGTGGCGATGCTGAAGGCGGCGGGGGCGAAGTGAAGGGGGGACGGTCGTGAGCCGCACGCCGGAGAAGGGCCGCCGTCTCGCGGTTGCCGCGGCCGCCCTCCTCGTCGCCGTTACGGCAGCGACTGCGGCGACCGCGGCGAGCGCGGAGGCCGCGGTCGGGGCTTCGCCCGCCGCGCAGCCGTCGACCTGGACCGGGACGGCGAACGGTGAGATGACGGCCCAGCGGACGAAGACGCCGCTGCGGCACGCCTACGCCGTCGTCGTGCGGCCGCGGAAGGCGGCGGCCGACGAGACGCGGGTCGTCCTCTCGGAGGAACCGGTCCCGCTCGAGGTCCTCGAGGAGCTCCTGAAGCGGCTGCCGTCGTTCGACTTCCGCGGCGTCGAGGTCGTCCTCGACGCGGGCGGCGCCGCTTCGGCCGTCTTCTTCCACCACGACGAGCTGCCGGCCGGCCTGGAGGTGCGCGAGGTGGCGAAACTCGTGCCGGCCGCTGCGCAGTCCGGCCGCCTCGCGGGCCGGGTCGTCTTCGACGACCCGGGCTTCTCGTTCGGCTTCGACGCGACGTTCGACGCGCCGGTCTTCCGGCCGGCGGCAAGACCGTCGAAGGCCGCGGACCCGGGCCTCCCTCCCGAGGAGCAGGCGAAAGCCGCGCTCGAGGAGGAGGGCCTCGAGCGGAACGCGGCCGGCTTCGACAGGGTCGTCGGCGAGGGGGACGTCGAGGCGGTGAAGCTCTTCCTCGCCGCGGGGATGCCGGCGACGACGGGGGAACCGGGCGGAGGCGTCCTCGAGACGGCGGTCGAAGGGGGGCACGCGGAGGTCGTACGGGTCCTCCTCGCCGCGGGCGCGGACCCGAACGGCGTGGGGTATGCCGGAACGCCGCTCCTCGCGGTCGCGGCCGACAGGCAGGGGGCGGACGTCGTCCGCGCGCTCCTTCAGGGTGGAGCCGACGTCGCGCGGAAGGGGGCCGGAAACGCCACGGCGCTCCACGCCGCCGCAGGCGCCGGGAGGCTCGACAACGTCGAGCTCCTCCTCTCCGCCGGGGCGAAGGTCACGGCGCGAACGACGCGCGGTTGGACCGCTCTCCACTCGGCCGTACAC
>JAGOBQ010000107.1 GCA_017999215.1 Thermoanaerobaculia bacterium | reverse complement strand
CTCCACGAGCTCCTTCGTCCTCCACGCCTCACCCGGCGGGAGTCCCTCCCGGAGGACGACCACCTTTCCCTTCACGTCGAGGCCCCGGTAGTCGTCGCGCGCGGGCGCTCTCTCCCGGATGCCGTACCCTGCGAAGACGAGCGGCCCCGTCACGGAGCGGGCCGGCTGCGGCGCCACGACGACGTCGACGCCGTGGACGAACGCCCGGCGCGCCGCGGACTCCCCCGCCCGGCGCTCGACCTCGAGGGAGCCCCCCGGCTCGCGGATTTCGCGCATCGGCACCGGCTGGAAGAAGGTACGCGCCCCCTTCGCCCCGGCGGCGCCGAACGGCGCCACGCCGGCGAGAGCGAGCTGCGCCGCCCCGTACTCGAGCGCCGCCTCGAGGCCGTCGCTCCCGAGGCCGCGCCCGGCGAGCGGGGGCGAGGCGAGGAAGGCGACGTGCGCGCGGAGCGACTCGGAGCGGACGCCGTCGAGCGCCGCGCGGAGCGGGGCGGGAACCGCCCCGCCCGCGTTCGGGAGGACGAACCGGGGCTGCACCGTCTCCGCGGCCGCCGGCGCCGGCTGCGCGGAGGCCGTCGGCGCAGGGAGCGTCGCGTGGAACGCCGGCGCCAGGACGAGGGCGAAGGCGATCGTCGTCTTCCTCACGTCAGCCTCTCCGTCCGGAGCGTGTACTTCTCGAGGCGCTCCGGAACCACCTCGACGCCGATCCCGGCGCCGGCCGGCACCTCGACGAACCCGTCCGCGTCGAGGACGACGGACGGCGCGACGAGGTCCTCGTGGAAGTAGCGGCTCGTCTCCGACGTGTCGCCCGGGAGCGTGAACCCCTCGACCGTCTGGAGGTGGATGTTCACGGCGCGGCCGATCCCCGTCTCGTCCATCCCGCCCGACCAGACCGGGACTCCGCGCTCCCTGGCGAAAGAGAGGAGCCGGAGCGACTCCAGGAGCCCGCCGACGCGTCCCTCCTTCAGGTTGAGGACCCGGCAGCCGCCGAGCTCGACGGCGGCGCGGAAGTCGGCGAGGTCGTGGATCGACTCGTCGAGGCAGAGCGGCGTCGCGAGCTCCCGCTGGAGGAGAGAGTGCTCGAAGATGTCGGCGTACGAGAGCGGCTGCTCGATCATCGTGAGGCCATAGGCGTCGAGCCGCGCGAGGTGGACGGCGTCCCCGAGGCGGTAGTCGCCGTTCGCGTCGGCCATGAGCGGCAGGTCGGGGAAACGTTCGCGGACGGCCGCGACGTAGTCGACGTCCTTCCCCTTCTTCACCTTGACCTTCACCCGGTGGTAGCCGCGCGCGACCGCCTCCTCCACCTCGCGGACGAGCGCCGCGGGCGACTCCTGCAGGCCGATGCTGATTCCCGAGGGGACCCTCCTCCGCGCCCCTCCGAGGAGCTCGTGGAGCGGGACCCCTTTCGTCTTCGCCGCGAGGTCGACGAGGGCGTTCTCGAGCGCCGCCTTCGCCATCCGGTTCCCGCGGACGCGCCCGAAGCGGGAGTCGAGCTCGAGGAACGTGAGCCCCGGCTCGACGAGCGGGAGGAGGAACTCCGCCACGACGTGCCGCGCGGAGGTCGTCGTCTCCGGCGCGTAGAACGGGTCGGGGTCGGCGACGCACTCGCCCCAGCCGACTTTCCCCGCGCCCTCGACGCGGACGAGGAACGTCTCCTTCCCGGTCCAGGTCGCCGAGGAGATCGAGAAGGGCTTCACGAACGGGAGGCTCACGTGGACGAGGTCGACCCGTCCGAACTCGGGGACGGTCTCGGCCTCGAGCGGCAGGGCGGCTCCCGGGCCGCTCACTTCGTGTCCTTCACGACCCGCCGCACGGGGATCGTCCCGTCCCACGCGACGAGAGCCCGGAGGCGCGGGTACTGCCAGAGGCCGTACATCGCCGTCGGCTCGAGGAGGATCGCGGCGCGGAGCGCGTCCGGCCCCTCGAGAGGGATCCAGAGGCTCCCGGCCGGCAGCTCGATCGGTTTCGCCGCGCCGCGCGCCACGATCGTCCGGCCGCCGTAGCGGCCGTAGATGCTGTCGAACTCCTCCTCGACGCGGAGGAGCGCGCCGCTCTCGGCCGTCACCGCCCGCGGCGCCGCGATCGTCTCGAACGCGAGGCCGTGACGCCCGAGCAACGCCCCGATCTCCGCGGCCGCCGCCGGCTCGACCGCGTAGCCGAGAGGCGTCGGGACGCTCCGCTTCACCGCGACGTCGGTCATCACGTTCGCCGTCGGCACCCGGATCGCCTTCCCCGTCGCGAGCTCCACCGCCGGGAACTCCGTCACAGTCCCTCCGGGGTTCACCCAGAGCGCGTCCGACGGAAGGAACGCCGGGAGCGGGCGCCTCCACGCCTCCTCGACGACGGCGCGGTCCTCGTCCCTCCGGCCGCCCCCCTCGAGGAACCGACGGAAGAGGACGAGGTAGGCGTCGACCCGCCTGCCGAGGTCGGCCTGCGGGTTCGGCGACCTGTGGCGGACGGCCGCCTCGATGATGAACGACAGGCCGCCGTAGGCGCCGATTCCGTTCAGGCCGCCGTCGGTGTCGGGCGCCGAGTGGCGCTGCTCGTCGTCGGGGGGCGCGCCGCCGACCCAGTAGCGGAGGAAGCGGTGCCCCGCCTTCTCGAGGGGTGCGGCCGACGCGTCGACCCAGCGCTTCGCTGCCGCGACGCGCTCGCGGTCGAAGTGGGGGTTGTTCAGCCCGTCCATCGTGATGTCGGGCCACTTCTCCCACCCCTTCCTCGTCCACTCCTCCTGGTCGCGCCCGAACTCGTGCGCGTCGACGGCGAGGTGCGGCCGTACCCGCCGCGCCACGCGGTGGAGCGCCTCCGTCTCCGGCTGGAAGAGCGTGACGTGGTCGCGGTTCAGGTCGGCGCCGGCCGAGTTCTTTCGCGTGTCGGCCTCGGCGCCGTCGGGGTTCACCATCGGCATCACCCAGAGGTCGACCTCGGGCGGGAGGAGCCTCGGGTCGCGCGCGAGGTCGCGCAGGAGGTAGAGGAGGGCGTCCTTCCCCGACACCTCGTCGCCGTGCTGCTGGGCGTAGAAGAGGATCCGGAACGTCGGAGCGGCGCTGCCCCGCGCGCGCACGAGGAAAAGGCTCCTCCCCTGCGCGGTCCTCCCCTCGACGGAAACGGCGATCGGCCCCTTCCCGTCGATCGTCTTCAGGAACGCCTCCATCTCCTCGTACGAGGTCGACCTCGTCAGCGCCCGGTGGTCCTCCGGCAGGGCGGCGTCCACGGGGCCGGGGACGGCCGGGTTCCGGCCCGCTCCCGAAAGCGGTCCGGACGCCAGGGCGAGGGCGGCGAGGAGCGCCAGCCGCTTCGACATCGCGGACCTCCTAGAACGGACCCCAGTGCGTCAGGACGGGCGGAACGAGGAGGAGGAACGCGAGCGCCATGAGCGTCAGCATGAGCGGCAGGAACCAGCGCGCCCACTTCTCCCACGGGATCTTCGCCATTCCGAGGACTCCCATGGTCACGGCGGAGGTCGGCAGGATCGGGTTGATCAGCTCGCAGAGCTGGTAGGCGAAGACCATCGTCTGGCGCGTGAGGCCGACGAGGTCGGCGAGCGGCGCCATGATCGGCATCGTGAGCGCGGCCTGCGCCGTCCCCGAGTGGATGAAGAAGTTGATGACGCACTGGACGACGAACATCACCTGCGCGGCGACGACGCCGGGCAGGTGCGAGATCAGGCCCGCGCCGTGGAAGAGGATCGTGTCGAGGACCTTCGCCTCGCGGGCGATGATCAGGAGCGCCCGGCCGCACGCGATGATGAGGGCGACGTTGACCATGTCCTTCGCGCCCGCGACGAACGCCGTCGCGATCCGCGTCCCGCCGAGGCCCGCGACGACGCCGAGGACGAGCCCCATCGCGAGGAACAGCGCGCCGATCTCCTCGATGAACCACTGCTTCTTCAGGATTCCCCAGACGAGGACGCCCATCGTCGTCACGAAGAGCGCGAGGACGAGCGCGTGCCGGACGGTCCACGGCTCCGCCTCGCCGCTCGCCGGGGCGCTCCTCTCGCGGGCGAGGTCGAGATCGCGGACGGGGCTCGCCTCCGGGCGTTTCTTCACGCGCGCCGCGTAGACCATGACCCACGCGATCATCACGCCCGTCGTCACGAACCAGGTCGCGACGCGGTAGCCGAGGCCCGAGTAGAGCGGGAGGCCGACGAGCCCCTGCGCGATGCCGACGGTGAACGGGTTGAAGAAGGCCGCGCCGAACCCCGCCGCCGCCCCGAGGAACGGGATCGCGACGCCGACGATCGAGTCGTAGCCGAGCGAGATCGCGAGCGGGATGCAGATGACGACGAAGGGGATGACCTCCTCGGACATCCCGAAGACCGAGCCCGCGAGGGAGAAGACCGCCATCAGGACCGGGATGACGAGCTTCTCGAGAAACGGCCGCGCGGCGAGGGCCGTCGTCAGCTTCCGGATCGCGAACTCGATCGTCCCCCCCGCCTGGACGATTCCGAAGGCGCCGCCGATGGCGAAGAGGAACGCGATGATGAGCGCGCCGTCGAGAAAGCCGCGGATCGGAGCGACGACGACCCATTGCGGGCCGAGCCAGATCTTCTCGACCTGCTGGTAGGTCCCCGGCACCGTGACCGTCCTCCCCGCCTTCTCTACGGTCTGGTACGTCCCCGACGGGACGAGCCACGCCAGGATCAGCACGAAGACGACGAGGCTCCCGACGATCACCAGGGTATGAGGCATTCGGAACGTACGTCCGCTGTTGCTCGCGGCCTCGGCCATCGCTCCCTCTCCCTTCCCGACTCCGTTCCTTCGAGGACGACGCCCCGGGCGGCTCCCGGCTTCTCGAGCGCTCCGCGGGCTCCCCGGCATCATAGAGAAAGGGCTCCCGTCCGGGGGCCTCGGCCGGTCCATTTCGTGCACATTTCCGGCGCCCCGGGGCCTCCCGGGCTCCCTGCGACGACGTCGCCGGAGATTCGCCGTTCCGCCCCCTCCATCGCTGGACCGGAGGGGGTCCGGGGGGCGATGATGGCCGATGGCCGAGACCCCGGATCCGGGGTCCGCCAGGGAGTACCCATGACGAATTCCGCCCTCTCGCCCGAGCCCGTCGTCCGGATCGACGACGACGGCATCCGGGGCGATCTCGAGTCCGCCACCCGGCCCGACGCCGGCGAGGTCCGCGCCCTCCTCGCGAAGTCGCGGGAGCTGACGGGGCTCCGCGGCCGCGACCTCGCCGTCCTCGCGAATGTCACCGACCCCGCCCTGCTCGACGAGCTCTTCCACACCGCCCGCGAGGTCAAGGAGGCGATCTACGGCCGGCGCATCGTCCTCTTCGCGCCGCTCTACATCTCGAACCTCTGCGCGAACGAGTGCACCTACTGCGCCTTCCGCGCCCGCAACACGGCGCTCGTCCGCCGGGCGCTCACGCAGGAGGAGATCGCCCGCGAGGTGAAGTGGCTCGAGGAGCAGGGCCACAAGCGGATCCTCCTCGTCGCGGGCGAGTCGTACCCCCGGGAGGGGTTCGACTACGTCCTCCGCTCGATCGAGACGGTCTACGCGACCTCGAGCGGTCCCGGCGAGATCCGCCGCGTGAACGTGAACGTCGCGCCGCTCACCGACGACGAGTTCCGCCGCCTGAAGGACGCGAAGATCGGCACCTACCAGCTCTTCCAGGAGACGTACCACCGCGAGACCTACGCCCAGGTGCACGTCGCCGGGAAGAAGCGGGACTACGACTGGCGCGTCACGGCGATGGACCGGGCCATGAGGGCCGGGATCGACGACGTCGGCATCGGCATCCTCTTCGGCCTCTACGACTGGCGCTACGAGGTCCTCGCGCTCATGCAGCACGTGGAGCACCTCGAGCGGAAGTTCGGCGTCGGGCCGCACACGATCTCCGTCCCGCGGATCGAGCCGGCCACCGGCTCGTCCCTCGCCGACCACCCGCCGCACGCCGTCTCCGAGGTCGACTTCCGGAAGGTCATCGCGATCCTCCGCCTCGCCGTCCCGTACACCGGCCTCATCCTCTCGACGCGCGAGTCGGCCGAGACGCGCCGCGAGGTCCTCGGCCTCGGCATCTCCCAGATCTCGGCCGGCAGCCGGACGAACCCCGGCGGCTACGAGGCCGACCCGGGCGACGCGTGCGCCGAGCAGTTCTCGCTGGGCGACCACCGCTCGCTCGACGAGGTGATCCGCGACGTCGCGTCCCTCGGCTTCGTCCCCTCGTTCTGCACGGCCTGCTACCGGCTCGGCCGGACGGGAGCCGACTTCATGGACGTGGCGAAGCCGGGCGAGATCAAGGAGCACTGCAACCCGAACGCCCTCGCGACGTTCCAGGAATACCTCCTCGACTATGGCTCGGAGGAGACGCGGCGCGCCGGCGAGTCGCGCATCGCCGCGACGCTCGAGGAGATGGAGCCCGCCCTCCGCGAGAAGTCCCGGACGATGGTCGACCAGGTGAAGAGTGGCCGCCGGGACGTCTTCTGCTGAGGATGCGCCGCGCGTGAGCTCCGCCCCCCGCGGCCTCCGAACCCACATCGGCCTGTTCGGCCGGCGGAACGTCGGCAAGTCGAGCGTCCTGAACGCCCTCACGCGGCAGGAGGTGGCCATCGTGTCGGCCACCCCCGGAACCACGACGGACCCCGTCGAGAAGCCGATGGAGCTCCTGCCGCTCGGGCCCGTCGTCTTCATCGACACCGCGGGCATCGACGACGAGGGAGTCCTCGGCGAGCAGCGGGTCGCGAAGACGAGGAAGGCCCTCGAGCGGACCGACCTCGCGCTCCTCGTGGCCGAGGCGGCGGCGTGGGGACCGTTCGAGGAGGAGCTCCTCGCGGAGATCCGCGCCCGCTCGATCCCGGTCGTCGTCGTCCTCAACAAAGTCGACTCGGGGCCGGCGCCGGCCGGACTCGCGGGGCGCCTCGCGGCGGCCGGAGTCCCGGCCGTGGAGACCTCGATCCCCTCCGGGCACGGCGTCGCCGAGCTCCGGCAGGCGCTCCTCGCGGCCGCCCCCGCCGACGCCGTCGAAGGGCGCCGGATCGTCGGGGACCTCGTCTCCCCGGGCGACGTCGTCGTCCTCGTCACGCCGATCGACGCGGAGGCGCCGAAGGGGCGCCTCATCCTGCCGCAGGTCCAGACGCTCCGCGACCTCCTCGACGCGGGCGCGATCTCCGTGGTCGTCCGCGAGCACGAGCTCGCCGCGGCTCTCGCGCGGCTCGGCGCGGCGCCGCGCCTCGTCGTCACCGACTCGCAGGCCTTCCGGCAGGTCGCGTCCGTCGTCCCGCCGGACGTGCCGCTGACCTCGTTCTCCATCCTCTTCGCCCGGTTCCAGGGCGACCTCGCCGAGATGGCCCGCGGCGTCCGCGGCGTCGACCGGCTGAAGGCGGGCGAGAGGGTCCTCGTCGCGGAGGCGTGCACGCACCACCCGGTCGGCGAGGACATCGGCCGCGTGAAGATCCCCGCCTGGCTCCGCGCGTACACGGGCGTCCCGCTCGAGTTCGAGACGGTCCAGGGGCGGGACTTCCCCGACGACCTCTCCCGCTACGCGCTCGTCGTCCACTGCGGGAGCTGCATGGGGAACCGCCGCGAGATGCTCTCGCGCCTCCTGCGCGGTCGCCGGGCGGGGGTTTCCGTCACGAACTACGGGCTGACGATCGCCTACTCGCTCGGCATTCTCGAGCGAGCGCTCGAGCCCTTCCCCGCCGCCCTCGAGGCGTTCCGGGAGCCCCGCGGGACGGTCGCGTCCCGCCCGGAGGTGACGACGTGATCGAACGCGCCGAGATCCTGGCGTGGCTCCACGAGACCGACCCGAGCCGCCTCTCGCGGCTCTACCGGAGGGCCGACGCGGTCCGCCGGGAGCACGTCGGCGACGGGGTCCACCTCCGCGGCCTCGTGGAGCTCTCGAACCACTGCGTGCGGCGCTGCGCGTACTGCGGGATCTCCGCCGGGAACGCGTCGATCGCGCGGTACCGGATGACGGCCGACGAGGCGCTCGACTGCGCGCGGATGGCCGAGAGCCTCGGCTACGGCACGCTCGTCCTGCAGGCGGGCGAGGACTACGGGCTGACGCGCGGGTGGGTCGCGGACCTCGTCCGGCGCGTCAAGGCGTCGACGCCGCTCGCCGTGACGCTCAGCCTCGGAGAGCGCCCCGACGAGGACCTCGCCGCGTGGCGGGAGGCGGGCGCGGACCGCTACCTCCTCCGCTTCGAGACGTCGGACGCCCGCCTCTACGACGCGATCCACCCCTCGCCGCCCGGCCGCCGCTCGGACCGTTTCGCGATCCTCCGCCGGCTGCGCGAGCTCGGCTACGAGGTCGGGAGCGGCGTCCTCGTCGGGATCCCGGGGCAGGCGTGGGAGAGCCTCGCCGACGACCTCCTCCGCTTCCGCGAGCTGGACCTCGACATGATCGGCGTCGGCCCGTTCATCCCGCACCCTGCGACGCCGCTCGGGCAGGGCCTCTTCCCGCTCGCCCCCGAAGGCGAGCAGGTCCCGGCGGACGAGGAGACGACGACGAAGGTCGTCGCGCTCACGCGGCTCGTCCGGCCCGACGCGAACATCCCGTCGACGACCGCGCTCGCCACGATCGGCCCGACGTTCGGCCGCGAGCGGGGCCTCCTGCGCGGCGCGAACGTCGTCATGCCGAACCTGACGCCCCCGGCCTACCGCGCGCTCTACGAGATCTACCCGGGGAAGGCGTGCGTCTCCGAGACGGCCGAGGAGTGCGGGAGCTGCCTGCCGAACCGGATCCGGATGATCGGGCGGACGCCCGCGACCGGCGCGGGGTCCCGGCGCAGGACCGCCGCGTTCCCGGTGCCGCAGATGGTCCTGGCCTGACCAGGATCGTCGCCCGGCGGTCCACGGTAGCCCTTCGCGCCGTTGCTACCATTCCGCTCCCGAGAGGAGAGACGAGATGAAGAGAACGGCGGGAGGACCGTGGAGGTGCGTCGCGCTGGCCAGTGTCCTGGCCGTGGCGACTCCGGCGAACGCGGACTTCGAGGACGACGTGGAGCGGGCCTGGGTGGGAGCCTGGGTCGTGGCGCGGGTGGAGACGTCTTCCGACTGCCTCGGCGCCTATAACAACAACGAGGTCCGCGGCCGGCTCGCCTCGAGCAAGGGGAGCCGGCGGTTCGCGGAGGGCGAGCTCTCACGCGTGGACAAGGTCAACGTGAAGTCCGACCGCGTCGACCTCTACCTCTCCGTCGCCGAGCCGGTGCTCGTCCCCCGCACGGACGGCCCGTTCACCCTCTACGACGAGCGCTCCTGCCGCGTCCAGCTCATGGTCGACGTGCCCCGCGAGGCGATCAAGGGCCGCCAGATGGACGACGTCGACGCGCAGCTGCTCGAGGTCGTGGAGCGCCACGAGAGCGAGGCAGCCGCACGCCGGTCCCGGGCCTGGAACGGGCGCGAGCGCGACCCGTATCCGCGCGACTACGAGGAGACCCTGGCGCGGCACGCGGCGTGGAAGGCCGAGGAGGTGAACCGGGCCCTCGCGGCGACGAGACGGACCGCCCTCGACGCGGCGAACCAGGCGCTCGAGCGCGTGACGGAAGACCCGGACTACCTGGCCGGCTTCTCCGCCGGCGTGGACGCCCAGCGCGACCGCTCGACCCCTTCCTGCCCGGACCTCGCCGGCGCGCGCTTCGAGAGCGGCGAGCAGCGCCCGCCGAGCGACCGGAGGGGCGGTTCCCCCGCCGAGCGCGCCTACCAGCGAGGCTTCCGCGACGGCCAGCTCCTCGCGTGGGGCACGCGCGTCGCGCGCGCCGTGGAGGGGTGCTTCGTCGTCTTGCCCGGACGGTAGAGCGGACGGTCCTTCACGCACGAAGGCCCCCGGTCGCCCGGGGGCCTTCGATCGTTTCCGGGGCCCGGCGCGACCGCGCTACGCGATCGTGACGTCCTTGCAGAGGTAGACGTCCTGGATCGTGTTCAGGAGCTTGATCCCTTCGGCCATCGGGCGCTGGAAGGCCTTGCGGCCGGAGATCAGCCCCATGCCGCCGGCGCGCTTGTTGATGACGGCCGTCTTCACCGCCTCGGCGAAGTCGTTCTCGCCCGAGGCGCCGCCCGAGTTGATGAGGCCCGCGCGCCCCATGTAGCAATTCGCGACCTGGTAGCGGGTCAGGTCGATCGGGTGGTCCGTCGTCAGCTTCTCGTAGATCCGCTTGTCGGTCTTGCCGTAGGGGTTCTCCTTCGAGTTCAGCGCGAGGAACCCGCCGTTCGTCTCGGGGAGCTTCTGCTTGATGATGTCCGCCTCGATCGTCACGCCGAGGTGGTTCGCCTGCCCGGTCAGGTCGGCGGCGACGTGGTAGTCCTTGTCCATCTTGAAAGCCGGGTTCCGGAGGTAGCACCAGAGGAC